>DASXLU010000367.1:0-20355 GCA_036496065.1 Candidatus Acidiferrum sp. | reverse complement strand
CAAATTCCAGAAGGCTCGACTCGATGAATTCGATGCGGGCTGTAAAACCAAGGCGTTCTGCATTGCCTCGCGCCACATCCAAGGCGCGTTTCGAAATATCGCTCGCCCAAATTTCCGCGCCCGGCAATTCTTTCGCTAGCGCAATTGCGATGCAGCCAGACCCGGTTCCCACGTCTGCAATTTTCAACCTTTCGCCATTCAGATTTGCCCGCCGGCCCTCGCGAACGTCTCGCACGGCCAGCCGATCCAGCGCCACCTCGATCACGTGTTCGGTCTCGGGCCGGGGAATCAACACGTCAGGCGTAACTTCGAACTCCAGTCCCCAAAATTCCTGCTTGCCGGTTAAGTGCTGCGTGGGCTCGCCAAGAATACGGCGATCGATCAAATGGGCATAGCGCTGCACTCGTTCATCCGGCAAAACTTCTTCGGGGTGGGAATATAGCCACACGCGATCCTGCCCGAGCACGTGCAGCAACAAAAGTTCCGCCGCGAGCGTGTAAGACGGAATCTGCGCCTCGCGCAACCGGCCTATGCCGTAACGCAAAAGTTCACGCAGCGATTTGTCCGCGAGGACCTCGCTCATCCGATCAAGTGTTCTTTCTGGCGGCCGCTTGCTTCCGTCGAGCCGTAGGCGATGCCTGTGCCGGCGTAAGCATAATTTCCTACAGCAAATGCGCCAAGCGCCGCACGACCAATCGCCAATCCGCCGAATGCGCGCCATCCGATCGCAATGCCCGCGAGCGCCAGCATTCCAACGGAAATTCCGCCCAGCGAAATTGCGCCCAATGCCACACCGCCAATCGCGATGAAGCCGACAGCAACGCCACCAACCGCCACCACGCCCGTCGCGCGCACGCCCAGCGCGATAATGCCGTGCGCCGCAGGGCTGTACGACACCAGCGGCAAGCCGGCGATGCGCGTAGCCGACTCGTAGACATAATCCTTCGAGAGCGCCACCGCCGTAACCAGGTGGGTTACGGCCACGCACGCCACCATAAACAAAATAAAAAAAGCCCAGAACGGCATCATGATTTTGTGAATGCGATCGGGATCAGCCATGGATTCGCTGATATTGCGCATCCAAGAAGGCCCGGGTTTCGAACCTGGACGTGTAAGCATGATTCCTCCACCTCGGAAGATTTATGCCTCGGCCAGCTCCTGCTTGAGCCGTTCGGCTTCGTAGTGAGACACGAGGCCGTCGACGAGCGGAGCGAGTTTCCCGTCCATGACTTCAGTCAGCTGGTGAATCGTGAGCCCGATGCGGTGATCGGTCACGCGATTCTGAGGATAGTTGTACGTGCGAATTTTTTCAGAGCGGTCGCCGGTCTTGATTTGCCCGCGGCGTTCGGCGCCCAAGGCGGCCTGCTGCTTCTCGAGTTCCATTTCATACAGACGCGTGCGCAAAACGCGCATGGCCTTAGCGCGATTCTTGATCTGTGATTTTTCGTCCTGCTGCGAAACCACCAGTCCGCTGGGCAGGTGAGTGATGCGCACCGCGGAATACGTCGTGTTCACCGATTGTCCGCCCGGCCCTGAAGAGCAGAACGTATCGATACGCAGATCCTTCGCTTCAATCTTGATGTCGATGTCATCCGCTTCCGGCAGTACCGCCACGGTTGCGGCGGAAGTATGAATGCGTCCCTGCGTTTCCGTATCGGGCACGCGTTGCACGCGATGCACGCCACTTTCGTATTTCAGCTTGGAATAAACCTTGTTGCCCTGAATCGCGGCGATCACTTCTTTCATTCCCCCCATGGAGGTGGGAGAACTCTCCATAATTTCTACTTTCCAGCCTTGCGATTCGGCGTAGCGCGAATACATTCGGAAAAGGTCTCCGGCAAAAATCGCCGCTTCGTCCCCGCCGGTACCGCCGCGAATCTCCACGATGATGTTCTTGTCGTCATTGGGATCCTTTGGAAGCAGGAGCAGTTTCAATTCCCGTTCGATCTGATCCTTGCGCGTGATGAGCAGCTTCTCTTCTTCCTGCGCCATGTGCCGCATATCGGCATCTTCGGATTCCACGACCATCTGGTGCGCGCCCGCCAGGTCTTTCTCGATTTGTTTAAACTCGCGGTGCTTATTGACTATTTGTTCCAGCTCGGAGTGCTGCTTGGCAAGCTTTTGGAAGCGCGAAGAATCGCTGGCCACATCCGGGGAGGACAGTTGCTGGGTCATCTCCTGGTAGCGATTGTCGAGCTGGTCTAGTTTTTCAGAAAGAGTAAGAACGGACATTGCGAATCCTTTGTTATACCTACTAGTTTAGCGTTTTTAGGCGCTTGTAGACCTGGAAAACACACAAATCTGGATACACGTGACAGAAAAAGGCTCCACTCAGGAGCAGCACGGGAGGGTCGCTAATAGAAGGAAGCGTACATATGCGATCTGGAATAAGAATATCGTGGAACGGCACCGCAGCGCAATTCGCGCTCGCCTGTTGCTGCAGGGAAGCGCGGTGTACTACGATGCGATTGGCTAAGCTCCATGGAAACATTGGATACATTGCATGAGTGAAGAGTTACGAGCGCTGGTCGAAAAGGCTCCGGAGGCTGAAGCAGAGCCGTTTACCCAATCCGACCTCGGCTTTCTTTGGGATTTCTGGTATCCGGCGCTACGCAGCGACGAAATCTACGGTAAGCACCTGGCCAAGGCCATGCTCCTCGAAGTGCCCCTCGTCTTGGGGCGCTCGAGCGAAGGCAAAGCGTTTGCCATGCGCGATTCCTGTCCGCACCGCGGCATTCCTCTTTCCTACGGCCATTTCGACGGCAAAAATTTGCAGTGCAGCTACCACGGTTGGGAGTTCGATGCCTGCAGCGGACGTTGCGTGGCAATTCCATCGCTGACCAGCCACGATAAGCTAAAGGTCGAGCGAATCAGCGCGTCGCACTACCCCTGCGAAGAGCGCGACGGCTACGTCTGGGTTTACATGAGCGCACCCGGCGGTCGCTTGCCCGAACAACTTCCGCCCGTTCCGGAGCTGGAGAAATTCAGCGATCGCTACAAAATCACACGCCTCGACTGCGAACTGCCCTCACACATCGATCACGGGATTATCGGCTTGATGGATCCGGCGCACGGTCCATTCGTGCATCAATCCTGGTTCTGGCGCAGCAAGGTGAGCATCCACGAAAAGAACAAACAGTTTTAGCCCATCCCGTATGGCTTCCGCATGAGCCCCCACCGGCCCAGCGCCAACAGCGCTCCCTATAAATTGCTCGCGAAAATGACCGGCGAAACTGTCACCACTACCATCGATTTTGTTCTGCCCAACATCCGCACTGAAATCGATCGCAGCGGCAAACTATGGTTTTCCAGTCGCGCCACGGTTACGCCCGTGCGCCGCGACCTCTGCCGAATCGATTTCGTCGCCGCGTGGAATTTACCGTTTCCCGTTGCGCTTTTCCGTATTTTCGCCAAGATTTTCTTGCGGCAGGATCAGGAAACCATGATTCGGCAATCTGAAGGATTGAAGCACAATCCCCGCCTGATGCTGATTGACGACGCGGACCGTCCCGCTAAATGGTATTTCGCCTTGAAGCAAAATCTGATCGATGCACGCCGCACCGGCACAGCGATGGTCCATCCCATGGACGGCCCGTTAACCCTGCACTGGCGCAGTTAACCCTCTCGGGAATATTTAACGAAGCGAAGTCAGATCGAACTCTGGGTCGATTTCTTCGCCTTCAGGCGGATTAATTCGAACGACCGCCGTATCGGAGGTAAACGCGTCGGCAAGGAATTCCAGTTCGATCGTCGCGCCAACCAAGCTGCAGCCACCATCGCCGCAAATAAAATCGGGCTCTCCGGAATATCTGGACGCATCCAGCGCATGATCGCCAGAGAGCACCTGAATTTCGAAATCTCGCCAGAAATCCGTGGGCCGCGGAAGGTAATCCGACGGATTAGCAGTGGTGCGATCGGAATTGGGCACAAATGCAGAATAAGTGTCGGTGAGCTGAATCTTGATGATGATCTGCACCGTTTCTACCTGACGCCGATGATTAATTTCGGCTTGCTGGGCGCTGTACCCGTAAGGCTGCGAGGCCGATTGCTGCGCGAGCAATGCATAAGGCGTGAAAAAAGTTACTGAAGAGATGTACGGGCCGGTTTTCGGCTGGGGCAAGTGTTTAGCGTACGAATCCAGCATGCGCGACAGCGTCTCATCGTGCCGCTGCCCCATGAAATACGCCTGTCGCACCGCTGTATCTGATAGCGGCGTGTCGAACGGGGAGGCACTCGAAGGGAAGGTGAGAATGGTAGCCGATAGCAGAGAAAGCCAACGCAGGTGGGTATGCGTCATACGAACCCCTTACCTATCAGACGTTACGCAGAGCCCGATCGGTTTCAGATACGGCGCTCGACATTCGGGAAGTCCAGCCACACCTTCACGCCGCAGAAGTGCGAACCCTCGGTGCAAATCGGCGTGGTGATGCCGGCGCGCAGGTGGCAGGGAGGGCCGATGTATTTCGAAAGCTCAGGTTGGACTTCGCGAAGCTGCGCAATTTCATCCATCGAGGAGTTGTAGATTTCTTCCTGCGCATTGAAACACGTTCGCATGGTCCACTTGTGCAGCAGATGAAGTAGCGAGCCAGTCTCGACCAGCCGGATGGATTTGGCGTTCGGCAGAAGGTACAGAGCGATTTCCGGTGGCACGCCGCGATCCAGCAGTTGATTCTTTGCGGACCACGCGTCGTGCATAGCGCGATCGTAAATCTCTTTTGCGCGCGGATTTTCGGCCAGCAGCATCGGCGTGATGTAGTCCGGCTCGCGCGTGTCGGCAAGTGTCAACAGCGGGCGCGAACCGGGAACCATGCGGTGACGCTGATCCTGGCTGTCGGCTGTGTGGCTGATCTTCTTGGCGAAGGTGTAGGTGGCATGTTGCAGCGCGCGCATGATTGGCGCATGCACTCCAATGTTGAGGGTCTCCAGTCGATACAGGTTGCGGGCAGGATTGAGCAGCCGGTCGATCGCCTCCGCATCCGGACACGTCGATTCCGTCAGCCCTACAACTGCCCTATACGACTCCGCCATCACTCGCGCGGCGTTCGGCGAATAGTCGACGAGCCGCGAAGTTCTGCCGTTCAGCTTGGCGTCGAACTCCTGCGCGAATGCTTCTGCCCGCGCGGTGGCTGGAGCAAATTCCTTCCACTCGGGCAATTCTTCCAGCGGTGCTGTGCCAAAACGATCAAAGAATTGCGGGTCGAGATTACGAACGTGCGCGACCATATCCCCGATCACCGCGCGCGCTTCGCTTGGCGTATCTGACGCCGAAGCCATTCGCCACAGCCGGTGCAACACAATCCCGGAAACCGTGTGGACCATCGTGGTGAACGCCGCCACCGGCAAAACGTAGCGTGCAATCTCGATGGCGCGCTTTTCCGCAGACCGCTCAATTTTCTGGATGCGCTTTGGATGCGACATCGGGCCGATGTGCCAAATGTCGCTCAGGATAGAGCGAGCATCGCTAACCAGCACCGTGGAAAGTTCCCGGTAATAATTCCAGGCCCGCACGATGGCGGCTTCGTAAATCTCGCGCGAAGCTTCGTCGAAGAACAGGGAAACGGCTGGAATATAGGCTTGAGCGCGATCCAACCTCACATAGCGCTGGCTCTGTTGCTCGGAATTGTAAAAAGGATGTGCATGCAGGAAAGACCAAACGAACTGGCGGCTGATGTTCTCCAGCCCAAACTCAAAATGCGCATGCTGGTAAACCGTATGGTGCCCGCTGTAAAAAGTGGCCGCCCCGATGTTCAATCGCTGCTTGTCGGTAATTTCGTCAGATGTGATCAGGCGCGATGAGTAGCAAGTGCGCGCCGCCGCAATCGCGGAATCGAACGGGTGCGAGAAGGCATTACGCAGCGTAACTCGAGGCGCCGCTGTTTCCACGGGATCGGAAGAGGGAGTACCGTCGAACATGCGGGATTGTGTGGCCACGTTGACGACGATTCTACACGGACTCTTGGGAGCCGACAAAAGAAGAGAGAAAGAAAAACGGACCGGCTGACTGAACCGGTCCGTAGCAACTCTTCGATTTGCTTTGCGAGCTTACTTCTTGCCAGCAGCGGCCGGCACGTTGGCGTATTTCTTGTTGAAACGCTCCACGCGGCCCGCGGTGTCCACCAGCTTTTGCTTGCCGGTGAAGAACGGGTGGCAGCTTGAGCAGATTTCCACGCGCAGCATGTCGCCTTTTACGGTCGAACGCGTTTGAAAAGTGTGGCCACAAGCGCAGTGCACCGTTACTGCGTGATAGTCTGGATGAATTCCGGTTTTCATTGTTCTCCCATCGATCGCGACCGGTCTGCACGGGAGCCACGAAGCTCAGCCGCGTCGCTAGGTCACGACACAATCTTTGATTATACGCGAAGTTGGCTGGAACGAAAAGGAGGTGCCTTCCGGGCACCTCCGCTGAGGGGTTTTCGCAGTCAGATGGTTCTGGGCTGCCGATTGATTTAAATCAAGGAGTGGGAATCGCGGCGGCGGTCTGATTCGAGTAAATGCTCTCTTCGCCGGAGCTGTTCACGGCCGTCACCACGTAGTAGTACGTTGTTCCGGCACTGACCGCGGTATCTTCAAACGAAAGCGCTTCTATGTTCGAACCGTTCACCGAGTTGTACGGACCGCCGGCAACATCGCTGCGATACAAGCGATAGCCGACGATGGAGCTTGTGCTTGCATTCCAGCTTAGGTGGACGGCGTGACTCTTGGGCGTAGGAGATGGCGTAGGCGTCGGAGCAGGATTGGTTCCGGGGGTGACGCCAACTCCGGAGAGATTTGCCACCACCGGAGAGGTGAGGCTCGCCGCCAGCACCGAAAGTGTGCCCGACGCGGGACCCTTCACTTGAGGCTTAAACCAAACCTGAAAAGTTACTTTCTGATTCGGCGAAAGTGAATATCCCGGCGACAAATCCGAATACCCGAAGCCCGCTCCAGCAACACTGACTCCATTGATCGACACGCTCACGTCGCCGGTGTTCTGCAGCGTGACATTTTGCGTGCTGCTGGTCTGCAAATTGAGATTGCCAAAACTAATGGAGGTGGGCGAAACCTGCAACGCGGCTGCCGCGGCCTTTGCACCTGCGCCAGCGACGGTAACCGCGAGCGGCGCTGGTCCTGAATCGTCCGTGATACTGATCGCGCCAGTAGAATTTCCCGAAGCTGTCGGTGTGAACGCTACCGTGTATTGAGCACTCATGCCAGGCAAAATTGTGCGCGGCACGGATGGTCCGCTAATTGTGAATTGCTTGTTCGAAACCGACAAAGCCGAAATCTGAACTGCCTTCTTGTTGGTGTTCTGGATCTGCATCGTCTGCGTGATGGTCTGGCCGACTGTGACCGTCTTGAAATCGAAACTTCCTGGTTTTACTACTACACCGGCGGACTCGACTAACGCTTTGGCGGTGGGAGCCGCGTTGCCTGCGCAACCGACCAGGACGAACGCGAACGCGAGAAACACCAAGTTTGTATGAACACCATGCGCGGCAAGCATTTCGTGTACCGCCGCGAGCACCTTAAATTGAGCAAACACCGTAGAGCATCCTCCTCAAGATCATGTAGGTCCAACTTAGCTTTCGCCTGAAGAGGGAGACAACCTGCTCTGGGTACAGTTCTAGTACAAGTAGTCCTCCTATCCTGTTTGCCCGTGCGTACAGTCGCCTTGAAAACAAAAGGGTTGCTGCGCTACAAAGCAGGTTTCATTGAAAAGTTTTGCACAATGCCGGAAGCAATTTGTCCAAAATTTGTTGGCAGGTGGTTGCAAAGAGCGGAAATTCGCGTTGTGCGTCAGGAAACGAAGTTACATCCGAGCCGATATGTGCCCTCGGAGGTATGGCGCGACCATACTGGTCGCAAGAAAACCCGCACGGGCGGGAGGATCGGCACATGGAGGATTGCGAGGATGCTTTCTGGAAGATCTTCCTGCTGCTCGAATTCGAGCGCCACTCCTCCGAAACCCAGATCAATTACACGCGCGCGACGATTTCCATGTTCTCCGATTACGGCATACGCGTTGGTTCCAGACATCGACACCCGTTCGGCTTTCCGTTGTACGGAATAAGAAGTGTCTTGATGCGCAGGCACAGGTGTTTGCGCCGAGATCGAATGCGCTGCAGCCGAAGACGCCACACCAAATTCGCTTCCCGCTTTCACGGTGGAATTTACTGCGGAAATCGAGATGGGTGTTTGGGGAGCAGGAGCGGCAGACGTTGGGCTTGATGTTGTAGCAGACGCCGCGCCGACCGGTCTCTTGTGATTGGCATGTTTCAGCCGGTATAAGCGCTCATCCGCAACATGAATGAGCTGATCCGCCTGCTCGCCATCCTGCGGGAAGTTTGCCGTGCCATGATCCAAGGTTACGGGAATCGCGAGTTGCAGCGACTGCAGCGTCTCCGCGAACACTGTTTCCACACGTCTGCTTAGTGCCAGCGCTTGTGCTGGATCGGTTTGCGGCAAAAGCAGCGCGAACTCATCTCCACCGATGCGAAACGCGGAGTCTGAAGTACGCAGCGCCTTAATAAGAGTTGTCGCCGCCGCGCGCAGCACGTCGTCGCCTCGCGGATGACCATACTTATCGTTGACTTCCTTGAAGCGATGCAGATCCAGGATCACGATGCCGAGCGGTAAACCGTATCGCCTCGCTCGATTCAATTCCTTCTCAAAGGATTCCGCAAAAAGACGTCGATTGTACAAACCTGTCAGCGCATCGGTGACAGCATTCAACTGCAGCTTCTTAAATTCGTCGTACTCCATCACAACCGGCACGCGAACCAGGCCCGTCGAGGAAAGCACATCCATCAACACGGTCTTCAGAGAGATGGTGCGGCCGGTTTGTTCGGAAAGCTCCCGCCGACGTGTAAGCATCTCTTCCCACAGTTGCAGACACTGGCTCTCACGCAGATCCAGTCGGGTGGTTGTTCGAAAATAGCGTTGGAGAAATTGGCTGCGCGCTGGAATGTCCATACTCTCGAGCGTGTCCGCAAGCAGCTCGAGATAGGCATCTTCCACTGGCATACGCGGGGCCCCTGGGGCTCCGGGACTGGGCATGACTGGGTTTTCCTAAAATCTGCTTCTCCCCCGCGGGTGTGGGGGCAAGCTCAGACACGAGGACTGACCCTTTGGGAGCAACCCAGGTGCCAATCCAAATGCGGTGCCACGAACTATGCGAGAAAGAGAAACGTTAGGGACCGGGTCATACTATTACAAATTAAGGGGATAAGCGAGCCAAAGCGCGGCGCACAACAATGCATCTTTTTGAGACAGATTCGACAGCGGCCAATGGGCCAAAAGTTTAGTCCATTGTGGTATCGAACTACTCAAGCGGACGAAGAAATTCCAGTCCAAACAACTTCAGGTCGCCCATCACTTCGTACCATTTCACCTTGGCAACGATCGGCGGAGTTTCGCTCGGAATAAGGCTGGAAGATGCCTGCGATGGCGCTGGAATCGTGAGCTGCACTGTCTGATCCGGCCGCAACATGTGTGTGGATGTGATACAGGCGCCGATCGAGCTTATGTTGAGCGTCTTGGTCAACTCGACGAAGTCAGTTCCAGAAGCGTCGGAAGCCTTCAGGAACACCGGGGCTTGGAGCGGAATTCTAGAGGAGCGGCGTGATTGAAGATAGTCCACGCGGTGCCCCCTTTGGATGTTATCGACGCGCGATGCCATAGTGGTTAGTACCTAGGAACTAGTACAAAAGTTAGCAGGTTGAGTGCCAGTCCGTATTCGTTTCGAGATTAATAAGAACCTTTCGTCTTAGCAACTTGGAAGAACCAAGGCACAGAGCGGCGGACTGCTCGTATGACCGCGGGTGATGAATTGTCCAACAGATTTCCCTTATTGTGCAATTAAACGCATTTGCCATTGACACCGCGGAAAGCGTCTGCAAGGATGAACAACGCGCCATGGGAAAACATTTACCACTTTACTTTTTCAACGTGATTGTATGAGCAGCGAACTTACAACGGCGAGTGGTGCTCTCAGTCACAAGGACATTCATTTTCCTCTCGATTACGTACGTGCGGTGCTGGACACGGTCGAGAAAGGCGTGTTGGTCACAGACCGCGAAGGTCGTCTGCTCATGATCAACGCGCAAGCTCGCAAACATCTTGCGGGTTATGCCAAGGATGAAATCGTTCCGTTGAACTTGTTTCAGGATCTGCTGTTCATCGACGCGACGGAAATATCGCGCCGCATTGACGGCGGAGAAAACGAATTCGAACTGGAAGGTAAGACGGCGGTGCGTCCCTATCGAGTTCGCATCCGATGGATTCCGGAATCGGATTGGCTGGCCATTCATTTTGCGGGTCACGATGAGCCGGCGAATCGGCCCGAAGATGCGTCGCAACCTACCGTGCAGGAGCTCCTGCAGGAGCGCGAAATAACCTATCGCAACTTGCTGGCGGCCTACCTGCGCCTGCAGGAAGTGAATCGCCAAAAGACGGTTTTCCTGGCTTCCGCGGCGCACGAGCTGAAGACGCCGCTCGCCGTAATTAAGGGTTACTACGATCTTCTGTTGACCAATTCGTTGGGCCGGCTTTCTGAAAAGCAGCGCGACATTTTGGAAGAGTCCAAGGAAAGTTGCGAACGTCTGGTCCGCCTGGTTTCCATGTTTCTGAATTACTCGGCACTGGAAAGCGGCAAACTCGTGCTACAGATGCGGGAAAATGATTTGCGAGACTGCCTGGCTGAAATGGCCTCGCGCTGGTCCGACGCGTTTCAACGCAAGGGAGTAAAGCTCGAAACGCACATCGATCCTTCGATTCCCACTTTCAAGTTCGACTATCAGAAAGTGCAGCAGGCCGCCGCGAACCTTCTCGACAACGCCTTGAAGCACACGCCCTCCGGAGGAACTGTGACGCTGCGCGCCAAGCCTCATTTTTGGGAGAGACGCGTCGCGGAGGTCGCGCCAGTGGAAGAGCGTCGCAGATTCCGGCTCCCCAGGCCCAACAGTGTGGAAGTGAGCGTAACCGATTCTGGTGCGGGCATCGCGCCGGAGCATCATCAGGAGATCTTCGAGGATTTCGTCCGCGTGGACCGCAACACTTCCGGCATGGGCCTTGGCCTGGCGATCGCCAAGCGGCTGATTCAAGCGCACCGCGGCAAGATTTGGGTTGAAAGTGAGGCACAACGCGGAAGCACTTTCGCGTTTCTGTTGCCGATGGATCAGAGCTAGCGGGTAAAGTTTGGAGAATCCGAAAAAGGGGTAAGGGTATGGCGGTCAAAGAAAAAATCCTGGTGGTAGACGACGAACCAAGCATCCGCAAATATCTGCAGACGCTGCTGGAGGTCGACGGCTTCGACGTGCAAACCGCAAGTAGCGGCAAAGAAGCGCTCAAAGTCGTAAGCGAAGGGGAACGTCCGGACTTCATCATTCTAGACGTGCTGATGCCAGAAATGGGCGGGCTCGACACGCTGCAAGAAATGATGCGCCTGGACCGCAGCCTCAACGTCATTATGCTGTCCTGCTCCAATGAGGTTGGAACCGTCGTGGAAGCGATCCGCCTGGGAGCACATGATTATCTGACCAAGCCGTTCGAAAAGACGGAACTGGATGCGGCCATGTTGAAGTCGCGTCAGAAAAAACAACTGAAGCAGGAGAACCAGGAACTCAAAGACTACTGCGATCAGGTCACCGAAGATCTGAGTTTCCTTGCGGCCAGCAAAGAAATGCTGCGCATCCGTCAGCAGATTCTGCAGATTGCCCCCGTGGATGTGCCGGTGTTCATCTGCGGTGAGAGTGGCGTCGGCAAGGAAGTTGTGGCGCGCATGATTCACCTGCGCTCCAAGAGACGGAATCAGGCGTTCATCAAGGTGAACTGCGCCGCGCTGCCGGGTGAGTTGCTGGAGTCGGAATTGTTCGGATTCGAGCAAGGCGCGTTTACAGGAGCCGTTCGTTCCAAGCCTGGAAAATTCGAACTCGCCAACAAGGGCACGATTTTCCTCGACGAAATCGCGGAGATGTCTGTTCACCTGCAGGCCAAGCTTCTTCACGTGTTGCAGGATCATCAGTATTCCCGGCTTGGCGGCCGTCATCTTGTGGAGACGGACGTTCGTGTTCTTGCGGCGACCAACGTGGACGTGCAGGAAGCCATGAAGACGGGAAAATTCCGCGAGGACTTGTATTACCGGTTGAATGTGCTGTCGATCAACGTTCCGCCTCTTCGTGAGCGCACCGCGGAAATCCCGTTGCTCTTCAAACATTTCCTGGTGAAATATGCCGAGAAATTCGGCAAGAAACCACAGACTCCGTCCAAGTACCTTTTGGACGCTGCGTTGAATTATCCCTGGCCGGGTAACCTGCGCGAACTGGAAAATTTTGTGAAGCGTTACGTCATTCTCGAAGACGATGAAGGCAGCCTTCGCGAATTGGTGGAGATGGCTGCCACTCGGCAGAGAACGTCTCCACGCGAAGAGACCCACGTCCCCAAGGAGCAAGGGCTCAAAGCGCTCGTGCGCGGCCTGAAGGATGAGGCCGAAATGGAAGCGATTGCGGACGCGTTGGAGAAAACGAGGTGGTGCCGCAAAGACGCCGCGAAAATGCTGGGTATCAGCTACAAGGCGCTGCTCTACAAAATGCGTCAATTTAATCTGGACACTCCGCGGACACGACGCGCGGCTACACCGAAAGAAGAGCCTCCCACACCGGCACCGGTCGGGGCATAACTCGAAGACTTATAGGGTTATAGTACGAGGCCGTAGTTCACTAATCTCCGCACAAAAGAAAAACTTGCGGGAAATGCTGGGGCAGGGTATTGTGCGCAACGAACTTCTGTACGACTAACTAATCAGTTCAGGCGAGAAGAAGCACGCTATTTGCTATGGCGCAGTGGGGCTTGGGCTTTCTCACGGAGGTCTATCCTTCTGCCTTGGCACGACAAAAGACTTGTGGCGCGTGTGCCAGCGATACATTCTTCAAAACGCAAGTACTTGAAGAAGTTTGCTCGGGGTCAAGAATCGGCAAGGCACTGGCTGTATATTCATACAGGGCGCATCATTTCCCGCAGAGTGGCTCAGTGGCTGGGGCTACGGATGGAGTCCAAGGATGTCAGTAATGACCGAACGCCGTACCGCGCGACGTTATGATCTGTCGCTACCGGTCAGTATTCGTTTCGCGGCAGAGAAATTGGCGAGCCGGCAAGAAGGCAAAACACGCGATATCTCTACCCGCGGCTTGTACTTTGTGGTCCAGCAAGACCTGACTGCGGGCTCGGAATTGGATATAACCCTTACTTTACCGGGAGAGATCACTCATGGATCCGACGTCTTTGTCCGCGCGCAGGGTAAAGTCGTGCGCGTGGAACGGCGCCTGGAAGATGGCGAGGCGCGTATGGGCGTGGCGGCGGTTATCGAGCGCTACGACATCATCCGTGGCGACAACGCGCGCGCCTGACTAGCAGTTCGCTTTCAACCATCCTTCGTCTACAGCCTTTCGCGCAGTACTCCGAAAGCACGCTTTTTTTCCATTGCATTGTGCGCTTCACTGGGCCTAGGATGAGGGCACATTTCATCCCGGAGGTCCTATGAAAGTTTCGGATCTAATCGGGTCCCGCAGCGAAATTTTCTCTATCCCAGAAGAAGAAAGTGTGCTGAAAGCGGCCCTGTATCTGCGCGAGAAGCAGATCCGTTCTGCAGGCGTAGTGGATGCGAGCGGCAAGCTGGTCGGCGTGATTTCGCAAAGTGACATCTCCGACAAAGTGGCCGCGGAAAACAAGTGTCCGGCGTGGATGAAAGTTTCCGACATCATGAGCAGAACGCTGCTCACGGTTACGCCGGGCATGACCTTCGAGGAAAGCCTGCGGTTGATGGAGCAGCACGGCGTATATCACCTTCTGATTTTGGACGACAAAAATGGCTACCGTGGCATGCTTTCCGTCAGCGACCTGCTAAAGGTAATGGCCTCAGACGAAAAGGCTCGTGCTGACCTGCTGGAGTCTTACGTCTTCCCATCGCGCTGAATCCACGAGCGGTAGGAATCATTCGAGGGAATAAAGCTTCCACTCGAAAGACCCGTGGTTCCCCTATTTACGGTTAGCCCCTAGCCTCGCAGTACTACAACCACCGATCGCTTTCCAGTTTCCTCGTTGCAGACACGGGACTTAGGGCTGGCCTTCAGGCCTTTTCCCGGCAAGTTCGTCGCCTCTTTTTGGTTGGCAATGTGCACTGTCATTCCTGAACTGTATGCCTCCAGCCAACTCCAGCAAGGGTGGAACGTGGGAGCACCTCAACCCGGTGCCGCCAGAGCATGTGCTCTTTGGCCGTTCCAAGGCCATGGCGGACGTACGTACGAATGCGGAGAAGGTTTGTCACACCAACATTCCTGTTTTGCTTTGCGGTGAAGGCGGCACGGGGAAAGAAGCCCTTGCTCGCTGGATCCACGCGCATTCCGACTACGCCTCTGGCGAATTCGTAAAGGTCAACTGCGCCGCAATTCCCAGTGCGTTGCTGGAAAGCGAACTCTTCGGCTACGAAAAGGGCGCTTTTACCGGTGCCAATGTCAGCAAGCCCGGCCGTGTTGAACTGGCACACCGCGGCACCTTGTTTCTCGACGAAATCGCTGACCTTGATTTGAGCCTACAGAGCAAGCTCCTGCACTTTTTGCAGGACGGCTCCTTCTCTCGGTTGGGCGACAACGAAGAACGTCGCTCAGATGCCCGCGTACTCTGTGCCACAAACAAGGACCTGGACAAAGAAACCCAAGCCGGGAGATTTCGTGCGGACTTGTTTTACCGCATTCACGTTTTTCGTTTGAAGCTTCCGGCGTTGCGCGAAAGACGCGAAGACATTCCCGTACTAGCGGAATTTTTCCGCCTGCATTTCGAGCGGCAGTTTGGAATGAAGGCAGACCCGTTTCCGCCAGAAATGTTGGATTATCTCCAGAACCTGAATTGGCCGGGCAATGTTCGCGAGTTGTCCAACGGTGTTGCGCGCCACGTACTGATCGGACCCGAAGCCACGATGCAATCAGAGAACTCGCCGCGCCGGCCGAAGACTTCGTTCTTAACGCAGGATGGAGTGCCGGTGACGCTGAAACAGTTGTCGAAAGGCGCGATTAAAGAGATGGAGCGCAGCGTGATTCTGGAAGCGCTTCGAGCGAATCAGTGGAACAGGCGAAAGACCGCGCAGGCGCTGAAGATCAGCTATCGTGCGCTTATCTATAAAATCCAGGAAGCTGGCTTAGTGTCGAGACGCGCTGCTCTGAACGCCATGCAAGAGGGCAACGAACTTTAGATTCAAAAAATGTGCGATCTGATTTTAGTCAAGGGCTAACCAAGAAACTACGTTAGAACTTTCTTAACTGCACCAAGGAAAATTCCGCGCGAGACAGAAGAATTCTCTAACTTTCATCCCGATTTCCTCCGCCGGGCCGAAGGACAGGCGATGGCCTGTGCGTTCAGGGGTTTGTGGTCCCTCGGCCAGCCAGTCTGAACTGACCTGAAATTGGTCTTCCCACCAGTTTCCGCGTGATAGCCCACTCCCTACTCTCCCACCTGTAAGTACTGGAGGGCGAGAGTGATACTAAACGGTCGTGCGGGGACCGCAGGTTACCAGGCCAACAGACTCCGCGAGAACTATGCACATAGAAGCCTAAAGAAAGCCTCGATTCTACTTCTCCCGGTCCTGCTCCTGATTCTCTTCGCCAGTGGTTGCGCCGGCTCTTTAGGGAAAACCTCCGTTCAGACAACTCAGTCCGCATCTTTCCAATTAACACCGGGAACCTTGAAGTTCGGGACAGTGCCTATAGGCAAGCAGACAGCGCAAACGATTTCCATGGTCAACCCGACGAGATACACGTTGAACATTACTCAGGCTGCGTTGTCCAATGCCCAGTTCGTAATGTCGGGCATGACCGTGCCGATGCCATTGGCTCCGGGCCAAACAAAAAATTTCTCTGTTGCGGTGAATCCCGCTGCTGTCGGAGATGTTCACGGCACGTTGACGGTGCAAGGTGATAGCGGAAGCTCGCCGATCGTAGTCGACCTCTCGGCGACCGGAATGACTCCTCAGCCGAAGATTTCCCTGAGCACCAACGCCGTGGATTTTGGTACGGTTGGCATAGGTTCGCAAGGGTCTGCCAGCATCATCGTCTCGAACGCCGGTGGTTCCGACCTCACGATTTCCGTAATTAGCATGAATGGCGCGGGTTTTACGGCCAGCGGTTTGACGACGCCGAAAACGATTAGCGCGGGTCAAGCAGCAACTCTCGGCCTTTCGTTTCGTCCAACGGCAGTCGGAGCGGACCTTGGCACAATCGCAATCAGCAGCAATGATCCGGCGGCACCCTCTGCAAGCATTTCTCTAACCGGCACGGGCTCCGCGGCACCGGTTGGACAACTTAGTTCCTCGCCGGCCAGCCTGAGCTTTGACAATGTCGCCGCCGGAAGTTCCACCACGCAGCAACTCACGCTAAGCAACACCGGCAATGGCCCGACACAGATCTCCTCGGTTTCCATCACGGGCACGGGATTCAGCGTTTCAGGTATCACTGCACCGTCCACGCTGAACGCATCGCAGACTCTGCCGCTTACAGTTAAGTTCAATCCCGCGACGGCAGGAACAGTTACCGGAATACTTACAGTCGTCAGCAACGCCAACGGTTCGCCGTTGAAGATCGCCTTGAACGGCTCTGCGGTTCAGGCGGGGCTGAGCGTTACTCCTTCGACGTTTGATTTTGGCAGCGTCGTCGACGGGCAGACCAAGTCGCAGGCCATAATCTTGACCAACACCGGAACGGCTGCACTCACCATTGCACAGCTCTCCGTCAACGGAGCGGCGTACACCTTATCCGGATTGAACACTCCTGCCACGCTAGCTCCCGGTAAAAATACGTCCGTCAACGTTTTGTTCGCGCCAAAAACGGCGGGATCTTTGCCTGGCGGGCTGAGCATCGCCAGCAACGCTCCAACTTCGCCGACCGCGGTGAGCTTCGCGGGCACTGGAGTTGCAGCGTCGGTCACGATGACGCCGAGCCCAGCGAGCGTAAGCTTTGGCAGCATCAGCGCGGGCAGTTCTGCATCGCAGAACGTCACCTTGACCAACAACGGAAACTCGGCGGTAACCATTTCCCAGGTCAGCGTGAGCGCGAAAGATGTGAAGGTCAGCGGGATTACTATGCCGCTGACGCTCAATGCCGGACAAAAAGCCGCGATGACTTTGACATTCACTCCCGCCAGCTCGGAAACAGTTACCGGTAGCGTTTCCGTTTCGAGTTCGCAGGGTGCCAGCACCGTTGTTCCTCTCAGCGGAAGCGCCGTACAGCCGATGCTTTCCGTAACTCCAGCGACCGTGAGCTTCGGCAGTCTGTCGACCGGCGCCACCAACTCGCAGACAATACAGGTGAGCAATAGCGGAACTGGCACACTCACGATTTCGCAGGTGAGCGTGGCTGGCAGCGGATTCGGCACCGGTTCCCTGAACTTGCCCATCGTCTTGGGTGCGGGGCAGTCCAGCACATTCAACCTGCAGTTTTCGCCCACTTCCGCTGGCTCTGTTTCTGGTAGCGCGTCGATTATCAGCAATGCACCGAACTCGCCCAGTGCGATCGCTCTTAGCGGCGCCGGGATCGCGTCCACGCAAACACTCTCGTTCAGCACAAGGAGCTTGAGCTTCGGCAGTGTTAACGACGGTGGCTCGTCTACCCAGAGCGTCTCCCTATCAAACACCGGCAATTCCAACGTCACGATATCGCAGATATCTTTGACAGGCTCGAGCTTTGCGCTGAGCGGCGCAAGCACTCCCGTGACACTGGCGCCCTCGCAGAGCCTGACCTTGGGTGTGCTATTTTCTCCAACAACCGCTGGTAATTTGATCGGCGCAATCACCGTAGTCAGCAATGCAACGGGTTCGCCTGCAACGATTACGCTGTCGGGAACTGGCGTCGCCAATGTTTCGCACTCCGTGTTGTTGACGTGGACCGCCAGCACATCGAGTGTTTCGGGCTACAACGTGTATCGCAGCTCTACTAGCGGTAGCGGCTATGTGCGCGTGAATGGTGGCTTGGTTGCGTCCGTGAACTTCACCGATTCGCCGGTGCAGAACGCAACGACCTACTACTACGTGACGACCGCCGTGGACAGTGGCGGAAACGAAAGCTCGTACTCAAACGAAGCGCAAGCTTCTATTCCGTAGACTCACGTAAATCAGGATTCAAAAAGACTAGCCGCGCAACAACGCAATGCCTTCGCACTCAGCTCGTGGCAAGTTCGCTGATTGCCTGGCGGGCCCGATCCGCGACCGGCGATTTCGTATCCAGGTTCACCGCTTTTTCCAGTTCGGTCTTCGCGCGCGCTTTATCTTGCAGCTTCTGGTAGGTCAGCCCAAGGTGCAGATGGTATGTCTGGTCGTTGGGCCGGCCGCTCACAGCAGTTTCAAACAACGGCTGGGCCGCGGAAAACGCGCCGGTGTGGTAGTAAGCCCAACCCAAGGTGTCGGCGGAATTTGGAAGATTTGGCAAGCCTCTGCGTGCGGTCTGCGCCAGCGTAAGCGCGACGTTCGGATCGCCACCATGCTCCAGCAGAATGTACGCCAGATTGTTGGCCGCCAACGGATGATCTGGCTGAATGTTCAAACCCTTCTGGTAAGTGTCGCGGGCAGTCTGCCAGTCGCCTAGCTTTTCATACATGGTGCCAAGGCCGACGTATAGGCCCACATCCCGCGGCGATAGCTGAATAGCGTGTTTGTACGACTCGACGGAATTTTCAAATTTGCCCGTGAGCGCTTGTGTCTCTGCAAGCCGAATCCACGGAGACGCACTGCCCGGATCGAGCTGAGAAGCATGGCTGAAAGAAGCCTCAGCCAATTCGGGGCGTTTGGACCGGAGAAACAGGTCGCCTTGCACCAAATAAAGGCCCGCGGAATTTGGGTTTCGAGTAATTTGCTGCTCGATAAATTTCTCCGCCTCAGCCGGCGCGCCTTTCGCCAAGCTAACCGCGGCAACACCCCGGATTGCATCCATCGAATTGGGGTCGCGTGCGAGCGCCGACTTGAATGACGATTCCGCGTCGTTCCAGCGTTTCTCCGCGAAGCGAAGCTGTCCCATCTTTATGTACGGGAGAGGATTCTCAGGAGCGCGCTGCACCAAATAGCTCAGATCCGTTTCAGCGCCACTGCCATCACCTTGGTTCATGCGTGCCGTCGCATGGTAGATGTATCCTTCCATGAAATTCGGCTCGGCCTTTTTCATGTCGTTGGCGATTGATTCCAGTCCGCGCCAATCCGATCGTTGCTCGGCGGTCACCGCAAGCGCATGCCACGCCTGCATATTCGCCGGCTGGAGCTTTACGGCCTTACGCCATTCCTGCTCGGCGAGGAGGTGATCGCCCTTGCCGTCCAGCGCGGTTCCCAACAAAAAATGAGCATTGCCGCTTTCCTGATTGTGCGAAACAACTTGCTGGAATGTGGCAATCGCCTCTTCCCAACTCTTGTTCAGCAGTTGCACTTTGCCCTTCAACACCTGTGCGTCACCATCCTTGGGCGACGACTTCAAGATTTCCTCGACCTCTGCCATTGCCTCAGCAGACCGGTTTGCAGAAATTAAAAGCTGTGCCAGAGTTTTCTTGACGCGCAGGTCAGCAGGATGCGACTTCTTCAACTCTTGAAATTCGGCGATCGCTTTCTCTGGCTCGTTGCGACTGATGTAAAAATCGCCAAGCATCCGGTACGCCGCAGGATCGTCGGGCAGTTGCGCTTTTTCGTCACGCAGCGTTTTCTCGGCGAGATCGAGTTGGCCTTGCATCACATGTAGCGAAGCCATCGCGGCGCGTGGGACGACGCTCTTCGGAGCCACCGACATTGCGGTCTCGTACTGTTTCTGGGCGTCCGTCCAGCGCTTCTGCTGCTCGTAGAGTTTCCCGAGCGCCAGCAGCGGCTCCAGCGAATTGCCGTCCACCGAATGAGCTTTCTGCAGGCTCGCTTCGGCCTCCGCGGCAGAACCCGCCCGCCCTTGTTGGATTCCCAGATTCGTGTAGACGTCCGCGCGTTGTGGAGCCATGGTGATCGCTTCCTGCGCCGCGCCCAACGCCTCCTTGTGTTCGCCCAAGGCAGCTTCGGCATTCGAAAGAAGCAGCCGCGCATCCACATTTTTAGGATCACCCTGAATAATTAGATCCGCTTTTTTCTTGGCTTCCCCCGCGTTGCCGGAGCCCAGATAAAGCCGGCCCAGATCAAGTTGCGCGGCCCAATGATCTGGCTGCAATTCCACGGTTCGGGTCAGCGCCTGAAAGGCGGACGGATAGTTGCCCAATCGAATTTGGCACTGCGCGGTCTGGTAATACGCTGGGACATAGCGTGGATCGATTTGCAAGGCCTGAGCGTAGCTGATCAATGCCTCGGGATATTTCGCCTTGTGAAAATATTCGTCGCCCTTA
>DASXLU010000366.1:0-29594 GCA_036496065.1 Candidatus Acidiferrum sp. | reverse complement strand
AGACACTTTTGTTGGGATAGCCCGTGCCATCCGTGCCATGCATCGTGTGGCTCCATACGCCGCCAGGCCGCAGGTCCATCTCGTGGATGGTGGTTGTAAACCCTTTCGGCCCCCACCAGCGCACCACTTGCGCGGGATCGGTCCACGCGTTCCAGACGAGTTCGCGGGGAGCCTCGAAAACACGAGAAATCACGATCTCGCGGTCAGACTCATTTTGTTTTGCTGCGCTGCTTTGAGCGGCCATGCGGATTCTCCTTGTTGTCTTTCGCGAGCTGGTCTTTTTTCAACTCTTGAAGATAGTCGTCCAGGCGGTCGAAGCTCTCCATCCAGAACTTACGGTAGTGGTCCACCCAATCGGCAACGTCCTTGAGCGGGCGGGCTTCGAGGCGGCAGGGACGCCATTGCGCATCACGGGCGCGGGCGATTAGGCCGGCGCGCTCGAGAACTTTCAGGTGCTTGGAGATAGCGGGAAGGCTCATTTCGAAAGGTTCCGCCAGTTGCGTGACGGAAGATTCGCCGGCGATCAGCTTGGCCAGGATGGCCCGGCGCGTAGGATCGGCCAGGGCGGAGAAGGTGGCGGAGAGTTGGTCGGCAGCCATTCGTATTTAACCTAATGGTTAAATACGGCATCCCGACCCTCCTGTCAAGGCAAATTTGCGTCCTCAAACCCCCTTTTTCGCGTCGAAATTCGCTCCGATAGCCCCTTTTTCCTGTCCAAAATCGACCAAAAATCGCCTCTTTTCCGTCTAAATTCACCCGAATGGTCCCTCTATTCAGTCTAAATATTGACGCGGACACGCACAGCAAGTGAGACTGCTAGGGATAAGGAGCAAGGGCCATGTGCAGGAATATCAAGACGTTATTCAATTTCGATCCTCCAGTTACAAATGAAGAAGTGCGTGCGGCTTCGCTGCAGTTCGTCCGCAAGATCAGCGGCTTCACCAACCCATCAAAAGCAAATGAAGCCGCCTTCGCCGCGGCGATCGAAGAAGTGGCGGAAGTGTCGATGCGATTGCTGCGCACGCTGGAAACCAATGCGCCTCCGAAAAATCGCGAAGAAGAAGCCGCCAAAGCAAAGGCGCGAGCAGCAGAAAGATTTGGCGATTGAAGTTTGTGCGCAAGTTCACGACCGGGAGATTTGGCGATTGAAGTTTGTGCGCAAGTTCACGACCGGGGGATTTGGCGATTGAAGTTTGTGCGCAAGTTCACGACCGAGAGATTTGGCGACTGAAAATTTGTCCGAGAGGACACGACCTCGGCCGTGCCGTTAGCCAGCCTTATCGAGTGGAAACAATCGAAGTACGCGGTGACGTTTATCACTGCCGGGCCAGGCGGAAAGACGCAGCGTGGTGGTGGGGGTAAACGTATGTCGCTCGTACAGAAAAAAGTGGAAGGCAAGATCGGCACGATTGCGTTCGACCACTACGAAAAACGCAATGCGCTGGGAAGCGAATTGATCGCGGAGGTGGTTGGGGCGCTGCATGAGTTTCGAGCCCAAGGAGTGCGGGCAGTGGTGCTGCGCTCGGCGTGTAAGGGGAACGTCTGGTCCGCGGGACACGACGTGACGGAATTGCCGAAGGCCGATGTGGATCCGCTGCCGTATACCGATCCCTTCGAGCAACTGTTGCGCGCCGTAAAGAAATTTCCCGCTCCCGTAATTGCGATGATTCACGGAACCGTCTGGGGCGGGGCCTGCGACTTGGTAATGAACTGCGATCTGGTGTTTGGAGATGAGACCTGCACCTTTGCAATCACTCCGGCGAAACTCGGGTTGCCATATAACGCGGGTGGATTTCTGACGTTCATGACGCGTTTGCCGTTGGCAATTGTGAAAGAAATGTTTTTTACCTCGGAGCCGATTACCGCTGAACGAGCGGAGCGCGTGGGAATCGTGAATGCGATTGTGCCGTCAGAGCAGTTGGAAGAGCGCGTTTACGAAACGGCACGCGTTATTTGCCGCCGCTCGGCTGCGGCGATCGCGGCGTTCAAAGAGGCCATGCGCGTGTTGAGCGAAGCCGTGGCGATCAATCCTGCGACTTATGAGTATTTGCAGAGTCTGCGGCGTGACGTGTATTTCGGTTCGGACTACCGCGAAGGCATCCAGGCGTTTCTGGACAAGCGGCCAGCGAAATTTTGACTTGCGAGAATTGAATTAACGAGGAAACGACGAGATTGAATCGAGGTTGCGGCAATGGATGAAGCAAAGATGCAGGCGAAGCATGAATTGGCGGGAGCGGAGGTCGTGAGTTTCCCCGATATGGTGAACTTGCAAGAGGGATCGGTGGTCAGCCGCACTCTCTTGAAGAGGGGCGGCGGCGTAGTGACTCTGTTTGCGTTTGACGAAGGCCAGGCGCTCAGCGAACACACGACGATATTCGATGCTGTAGTTGAAGTTCTGGAAGGGGAAGCGGAGATTCGGATTTTGGGCAAGCCTTCGGTGGTAAAAGCGGGCGAGGCGATTTTATTGCCGTCGAATCAGCCGCACGCCGTAAGAGCCATCAGCAAATTCAAAATGCTACTGACGATGATTCGACCGTAACAAAACGTTTGCGAATGTCGGGCACAGCATGCTGTGCCGCTGTCGAGAGTTTCCAATAATTACTGCGGGATGCGAAGCGTGTTGCCTTCTTTTACGGTGGCGGTTTGCTCGCGGCCTTGGACGCGATAAATGACCGTGAGAACTTTGTCGGCGCCGGGAGCAGGGTCTCCACCCAGATTATTGTTGGTCACTTGAAGCACGATAGAGCCGTTGCGTGCCATGCCGCGCAACATTTGCGTGACATCGCTGGTGCGATTATTCAGGCCGTAGTAGGCGCGAATAATTTGCAGGTCGCCGTAGCCGCCCCCCGGACTTGGGTAGCCTCCCCCGGGTCCACCCGGATAGCCCGGATTGGGATAGCCACCCGGCGGTAGTTTCCGCCGTAGTTGTAAAACTGGCCGGCATCAATAAACGCGCCTTCCTTGTAAGAAAACTGACGAACTTGTCCGTTGGAGTCGCGCGCGGAGATGCGTAGAACTTTGTCTGCGCCTACTGCCGGATCGCCGCCAAGGTTTGTATTGTTCACTTTCACTTGGCCATTGCCCGATAGCATTTGGCGAACGCGATTGGTGACATCCACGCGCCGATTGCCAGAGCCCCAATCCGCTTGCATCACTTGCCAGCCAGGACCGCCCGGGCCAGGCATCCCAGGGTTGAGACCGCCGCCATAGTTGTAAAACTGGGTGGCGTCGATGTAATCGCCTTCCTTGAAAGAAAATTGACGGGACTGGCCGCGGGAATTGCGTGCGTTGATGCGCAAAACTTTGTCGGCGCCCACAGCGGGATCGCCACCGAGGTTCGTGTTGTTCACCTTAACTTGGCCGTTGCCGGAAAGCATTTGACGGACGCGATTGGTGACATCGACGCGGCGACTGCCGGCACCCCAATCGGCCTGCATGACCTGCCAACCCGGACCCGGAAGAATCCCGTTGGAGTGCATTTGTGCCTGGGCGGCGACAGCGAAAGTGGTGAGTACAAACAAAAATAGACAGGTCCGCAGAAAAAACGGCTTGCTTGGCATAGCGAGATCCTCCTCAGTGAGGAAAGCGATCAAGGAATCATTCAGTTGTAAATGAACGGGTGAAAGCCTCACGTGACTCACATAACGACTTGATACAAAGCAGGCGGTAGGCGCGGGCGGCGCGAGAGACTTCGTTGAACCGGCAAAACGTAACAGCTTTTGGCAGAGCCGTCAATTATTGAGTTTCGCGCAAAATCGAGAGGTTTTTTCTTCCAGCGAGCAAGCGGCGGTCACTGCCAGAGGGATAAAGCGAAAGCGGCCTTCGGCGAATTGACACCGAAGGCCGCATCGCGAAGCAGGAAGATTAATGGCGACCGCAAGAAGAAAATTCGTGCGGATCTTTGACGGCGACATCAGAGGATGCGCAGCCGAAGAAGCCGAGGAGGCCGGGAGCTCCGGCATAACCGAGATAGCCATCGGTGTCGAAAATGTCTTCAAAGGTTTTGAGCATGGAGTAGTGGTTGAAGGGAGTGAGAGAGACGGTGCCAGGCTCGAGGAATGGAGATAGCAGCACAGCGCCGGTGCGATCGCCGCCATAGCTCTGGAAGGTCAGACTGACAGTCGGCGTGATGTTGGTGGTCTGCGGGAAAGGCGCCAGATTGGGACCAGGCTGTTCGTTGCAGCAGAATTGGCCAGCCGCGGAGATGGAAAGCGCGCCGCCGGCACTGGACTGGATGGTGAGGTCGCTCTCGTCAAAGGTGATTACGATGAGGCCGTCGCGCTGAAAGGCGGGCGAAGCAGTGATCATCGGAATCCACTTTTGCAGGAAGGCATCGGCGGAAACCAGGCCGCCAGGCTGACCGTTTTTGCATGGGCCATCGTGCCCGTCGTCGCAAAGATTGGGAGTGATGAAGACGAAGTCGGGAGTTGTGGATTCTTTGAGCAGGTCGTGCGGTAAGAGATTGAGGTTGACGACGTGCGTGGCGCAATCCGGCGAATCGATGATCGAGTGGAAATAGACGAAGGGATCGTGGCGCGAAGCATACTGATCGCCGAGGGGCACGGTGGAGGAAGGCGCTTCGGCGGATTGAGTTAGATCGGTGGTGTTGAGCGCAGGATGACCGCAGGCTGCGGCTTCGCGTGCTGGATCGTTGCCCATGTCGCCCATATATCCGCGCCACGTTTTGTGCACTGCGTCGAGTTGGTCCGCCAGAGTTTTGATCGAAGCGGGATAAACGCATCCGGTGCCGATAGCCTGGCCGTCGGGAGTGATGCCGGTAAGCGCGAAATCCTGATAGACCTGGCAGTCATTGCGAGTTTGCGGCGTGGCCGCCTGGCCGCTAATCATGGCGATGTAGTTGTCGAGGCTGACGTGGCCGGTGCCGTAATACTGATTGAGAAGCACGCCCTGGCTGGTGAGAGTTTTGGAGAGATAGGGCGCCTTGGAATTGGGGCCGAAAGTAACATCAAAGCCTTCGTTTTCGAGCACGATGACGAATACGTGTTTTATTTTGTGGCGCAGATCATCGTCGTCATTAGGAGCGCCCTGGGAACGTGCCGGAGCGAAAAGCAGAAGCGAAGCAAGCAAACACAAAAGAGAAATAGTCTTGGTCATTGAGCCATCTCCATGAATGAATTGCACTTTCGTGCGACACGTCCGCTGGAGAACGGTAGAGTGGCGATGTGAAGGCGTGATGAGTGGAAGATTGCAATTCGGTGAGGGCGAGGCATGCATGTGGATGTGGTGGGTCGAAGAGCTAAGATGACTGTGAAGCATTCGGAAAAAGGAGGCAGATTTGAAGTGGACGATCACAGAGGCAAAAGCGAAGTTTAGTGAAATGATTAGGCGTGCGGAGGAAGAAGGACCTCAACGGATCACGAAGCGCGGAAAAGAGACAGTGGTGGTTGTTTCCATGGAGGAGTGGTCGAGAAAGACAAAACGGAAGGGGAGCCTGGCGGAGTTCTTTGCGAATTCTCCGTTGCGCGGGGCGGAGCTTGATGTGAATAGGAAGAAAGACCTGCCGCGGGACATTAAGCTACAACATGGCATTCGACGCTTCCGCGGCAAGATAAGGTGGGAAGGGAACCTGGAAGAATCTCGGCGGAGCTGAGCAAAATGATTGCTGGATTGGCAGATTTTGCCTGCTGGAAGGCCATTCCCCTTTCTTCACTTCATTCAAATCGGGCGGAGCCTCCGACAAGTGTATAAGCCTTTTGCGTGATGTGTGCTGCGTGGTAGTGTGAGCGGACGGGGCGCTCGCCGAAGGAAATTCGTGGAGGAACGCAGTGGCATACCGGGATTTGCGGGAGTTTGTTCGGGAATTGGAGAAGGCCGGCGAGCTGAAGCGGGTGCGCGAGGAAGTGGACCCGGTGCTCGAAGTGACGGAGATTGTGCAGCGCGCGCAAGCGAAGCCAGGGCCAAAGGGAAATCGGGGAGGCGTAGCGCTGCTGTTCGAAAAGCCCAAAGGGTCGCGCTACCCGCTGTTGATCAATACATTTGGCAGCGAGCGGCGCATGGAATTGGCGTTAGAAGTTGAGAAACTGGACGACGTGGCGGCACGCATTCGCGGATTCCTGGATATGCAGACGCCACAGGGATTGTTCGACAAAATAAAAATGCTGCCCAAGTTGGCGGAGATGGGATCCTTCTTTCCGAAGAGCGTGAAGGATGGGGCGTGCAAGGAAATAGTGCGCAAGGGAAGTGACGTAAATCTGTTGGATTTTCCAATTTTAAAGTGCTGGCCGCAGGATGGCGGGAGATTCATCACGTTTCCGCTGGTGTTCACGAAAAATCCGGAGACCGGAAAGCGCAACGTCGGCATGTACCGCATGCAGATTTATGACGAGCGCACTACTGGCATGCACTGGCAGACCCAGAAACACGGCGCAGAACACTTTCGCAGGGCGCGCGCCAAGAATCCCGAAGGACGAATTCCCGTGAGTGTGGCGATCGGCACCGACCCGGCCACGGCGCTGGGTGGAATTTTGCCGATTCCGCCGGACTTGGACGAGATGATGTTCAGCGGATTTTTGCGCAAAGAGCCCGTGGAATTAGTGAAGTGCGAGACCAATGAATTGGAAGTGCCGGCGAATGCCGAGATTGTCCTCGAAGGTTATGTGAACCTCGGCGAGATGCGGACGGAAGGACCGTTTGGCGACCACACCGGCTTTTACTCACTGGAAGGGGAATACCCGATCTTTCACGTGGAGTGCGTGACTCACCGAAAGGATCCGATTTATCTGACGACCGTCGTGGGACGGCCCCCGCAGGAAGATTTTTACATGGGCTATGCGATCGAGCGAGTGTTCCTGCCGCTGATGAAGCTGACCCACTCGGAAATTGTAGACGTATCCATGCCGGCAGAAGGAATTGTGCACAATCTGATGGTCGTGGCGATTCGCAAATCTTATCCGGGCCACGCGCGAAAGGTGATGAACGCGATTTGGTCGCTGGGCCAAGCCATGTTCACCAAGGTAATCGTGGTCGTGGATCACGATGTGAATGTGCACGACTATCGCGAAGTTGTCTGGAAAGCGCTTTGTGCCATCGATCCGGAGCGCGATGTGCAGTTCACGTTTGGGCCCGTGGATACACTCGATCACGCGGCACGAATGCAGGATTTCGGCTCAAAAATGGGCGTGGACGCAACGCGAAAATGGGCGACAGAAGGATTCGCGCGGCCTTGGCCCGACGAAATGTTGATGGATGCGCAGACCAAGTCGCGCGTAGAAGAAATGTGGAAAAAACTAGGGATTTAGAGATAAACTTGTTCAAAAGGCAGTAGATAATCCCTGTCCCAAGCGCAACGAAAAGTAAGCGTCGGAAAAAGCGAACTGCCGGAGAGGTGTGAGGACAAAGGATTACCGTACCGTAGGACAGGTCGATTTGCGGCAAAAAGCGCAAGTAATGGTGGCTCAACTTTAGCTTGAATACTATTAGTGGGGCTACCTGCCTACAATACCAGACGAAATGCCTAAAACTTCAGACATTCTTAGGACAACTGCCTAAGGGAAATCCTTGACGGTCTGAACTGCGCAATGCCATAACGGAGTCACGGGCTGCACCACTGAGTTCTGGACGGGATAATCAGATGGTGCGGCGCACGTTTCTACAGGACGTGTGAGATAGGGTGGGCGTTCCTCGTGAGCGAATCGCGCGAAGTGATGAATGTACGGCAGGCGTCCCAGTATTTGGGGATCAGCCCGGATACTCTGTACCGGTACATCACAGAGGGCGAAATACCTGCGTTTAAGCTGGGGAATCGTTGGAAACTAAGAAAGACGATCCTGGACCGTTGGATGGAACGCAAGATGAGTCAATCAGTGGCAAAACGCCGCTAAGACTCGCTCAGGCGTGAGGGAAAGAGGCCGCGATATGTTGGGAATCGGGGGCAGGAAAAACAGGCAATTGGTGGGGCTGGACATTGGTTCCAGTTCGATCAAAGCCGTGGAGCTGAGGTCCACCAAAGCCGGTTACGAGCTGGTGAGCTTTGGCATGGAAGCCCTGGCGCAGGACACGGTGGTGGACGGCGCAATCATGGACGCGCCGCAAGTGGCCAACGCCATCACGAAGATTTTCGATGTGGAAAAGGTGAAGACCAAGAACGTGGCGACGTCGGTTTCGGGCCACTCGGTGATTGTGAAGCGGGTGCCGCTGCCATTGATGACGGAAGAAGAGTTGTACGACCGGATTCCGTCGGAAGCTAGCCAGCACATTCCCTTTGACATCGCGGACGTGAATTTGAGCTACCAGTTGCTGGAAGCGATGGACTCGCAGATGGACGTGCTGCTGGTGGCGGTGAAGAAAGACAAGATTCTGAACCACACCAACGTGCTGGCGCAGGCAGGAAAGACGCCGGTGGTTGTGGATATTGACGCATTCGGCTTGCAGAACTGCTTCGAAGTGAATTACGAGCCTGATGCCGGCCAAACTATCGCGCTGCTGAATATTGGCGCCAGCGTGATGAACATCAACATCGTGCGCGGCGGTATCCCGTTGTTCACGCGCGACGTCAGCGTGGGCGGGAACCAGTATACGGACGCACTGCAAAAGGAATTAGACCTGAGCTTTGACGATGCCGAGCGCCTGAAGATGGGCGACACGCTGCCGAGCGTCACCGACGAGCAAAAAGGACAGATTCTGCGCAGCGTTTCGGACATTTTGACGCTGGAAATCCAGAAGACCTTTGACTTTTTCCGGGCGACAGCGAGCGGCGAAAACATTCAACGCATTATGGTGGCTGGCGGAACGGCACGGGTGCCGGGCCTGGTGGATTTGCTGCGGGAAGAATTTGCGATGCCGGTGGAGGAATTAAATCCTTTCCGGAAAGTGCTGATCAATCCGGGAAAACACAGTGAGGATCAGATCCGGGAGTTGGCGCCCCGGTTGGTCGTCGCGGTGGGACTGGCACTGAGGAGCTTCGACTAGCCATGATCCGCATAAACTTACTGGGACAAACAAGGCCGAAGACGTCACGACGGCCGGTGGACACGGGAGCGGCGATGCCGCTGGTGTTCGTCGGGGCAGGCGTGCTTTTGGGTGCTCTCTTCCTGTTCTACTTCTACCATTCGTGGCAGGCGCGGTTGAACGAAGAAAACACCCGGATCAAGCAGCTGCAGGCGCAGAAAACGGAACTGGAACAAATCAAACTGCAGGTTGAAGCCTTCGAAAAACAGAAACAGGTGTTGCAGCAGCGCGTAGGCACAATCGAGCAGTTGCAGCGCGACCGCACCGGCGGCCAGGAATTCCTGGACGAAATCGCCAACACGGTATCGCGCGCCGAGAATTTGTGGCTGACGACGATGTCCAAAAAGGGTTCGACCATCACCATGGATGGAGCCGCAGCCTCGATCAATTCCGTGGCGAACTTCATTACCGCTTTGAAGCGCTCCGGTTACTTCCAGAAGATCGAAATCAAGGAATCGAAACAGGACGACAAGAACACCGCAGTGCAGACGTTCACGTTCTCGATCTCCGCGGAAATCGCGCCACAGGGTCCTGTGGCGGGCGGAACACCTCAGGCCAAGCCGGCCAGCGCGCCTGCAACCAGCGCGCCGAGCACTCCGGCACCGGCGAAGAAAGGATAACGGGAGACCATGGCTAATCCTTTCCGAGACATGTCGGTATTCATGCAGGCGCTAGTGGCGCTGGCGATCGCAGTGGTCCTTGTGTTGGTGGGCTTCTATCTTCCGGTTTCACCAGTCGCGCAGGAGCGGTCGGAGTACGACAAGGCCGTGCTGGCGCGCACCAAACTGAATCAGGAAGTGACCCAACTCCAGGTATACAAGCAGCGTTACGGAGAGCTGAAGCAGCAGATGGACGCGTTGAACAAGCAGTTGGATACGCTGAAGACCATCGTGCCGGAAGAAAAAGAAGTGGACGAATTTATCCGCCAGGTACAGGGAGCGGCGAGCGCAGCGAACGTGCAACTGCGGCGCCTGACGTCGCAGCCCATCGTGCCGAAGGACTACCACTACGAGATGCCCTTTGAGGCGCAGGCCGACGGACCGTACTTCAATGTGCTGGACTTCTTTTCGAGGTTGAGCCGCTTGTCGCGCATCATCAATGTCGGCGACCTGCAGTTTGACGATGCGGCCGGCACAAAGGGCGGTAAGTATCCAATTCGCCCAGGCACAACGGTCTCTGGAACCTTTACGGTCACAACGTTTTTCACAAAGCCGGCGGATACGGCTCCGGGAGCAGGCGGCGTTAAGCCAGTAAGCGCGCCTGTGAAAAAACCATGAGCAAGAATGAGCGAGCCATGCTTCGAACAATAACGATGGTTATTGGGCTGATGCTGACGGTCGGGTTGAGCGGCGTGTTCGCTCAAACGACGGCCGCGCCTGCATCAGCAAGCAAGCCAGCCACGAAGTCGAGTGGCAAAAAGACAGCGAAAGCGGCAAAGGCCGCTCCCAAAGCGGCGGCGACGAGCGCAGCTCCGGCTGACGGCGAGCCGGGCAAGGTAGCACGCCGCGACCCTTTTGAATCTCTGGTCGGCCGGGACAAGGCGCAAGCCGAAGCCTCGAAGAATCTGCCGCCAGGCAAGGCTGGGTTGCAGGTAGCTTCGCTGCGGCTCGACGGCATCGTGCGGTCTCCGAACGGAATGATTGCGGTGGTAACGAATCCGCAAGCGCGAACCTATTTCTTGCGCGAAGGCGATCAGTTGTACGACGGGCGAGTAGAAAAGATTGCGATGGACAGCGTGTCGTTCCATGAAATGGGCAAAGACGCGTTTGGAAAGCCCGTGGAGCGTCAAGTGAATAAGAGAATTTACTCCAGTGCAGGAGAACAGCAATGAAGACGAACCGGCCGGCCTTACGGTGTGGCTGCCTGATAGTTGCGGGGATGTTGTTGGGCGGTAGCCCGGCGATGGTCCGTGGGCAGGAATCCGCAGGCGCGAGCGCAAATGCAGCGGTGATATCGAGCGTGGCGATCACGCAAGAGCCGCAGCGCGCAGCGATTCGCGTGGAAGGAGCGGGCAGGCTCGACGTCCATGCGGCGCGAATGCAGAACCCAGAGCGGTTGGTGCTGGATTTTGCGGGCGCACGGATTGGATTGCAGAAGACCAATTTCGCAGGCGCTTCGGCACCAGTGCGCGCAGTACGCGTCGGCCAATTCCGGCCAGACGTGGCGCGCGTGGTGATCGACCTGACGGCGACGACGCCCTATCAGATCGAGCACGAAGGCGACGCAATCGTAGTGTACGTGCAGTCCGAGAACGCATCGGCGGAAGCGGCAACGCTCCAGCCGGCGACGACGGTTGCCGCACCTACAACGCCAAAGGAAATTCCGTTTACGGCCAACGCACCGGTGGTGAGCGGACGTGCCAACAAGGCTTCTCGCGCAACAGCTCCTCGGTTCGCATTGCCGAATGAACTGACTCAGCCCTCTATCGTTCTGGCATCGATGAAGGAAAAGAGCGAACCGGCGCGTCCCGAAGGCAGCGCACAACAGGCTGCGCAACAGGCCGTGCAGCAAGCGAACACCGCGGCTTCAACGTTGGCGACTTCGCAGACCATGTCTCCTCCGGTCGTAGCTGCAGGTGCCGGCCAATACACCGGCGAACCGATTTCGGTGAACTTGAAGGACGTAGACCTGAAGGACTTCTTCCGGTTGATCCACGAAATCAGCGGATTGAACGTGGTGCTGGATCCCAACGTAAAGGGCACACTGACGATCGTTCTGGACGAAGTGCCATGGGATCAGGCGCTGGATATCGTGCTGCAGAACAACGGCCTGGACAAGCAACTAAACGGCAACGTGCTGCGCGTAGCCACGCGTGACACCCTGAAGAAGGAAGCCGAAACCAAGCGCGACCTCGAAAAGGCCCAGGCGGAAGCTGTGGCACCCGTGACCGTAACGCGCGTGCTCAGCTATGCCAAGTCCGCGACGATGAAAGAAGTGTTGCGGAAATTCCTCTCGGCTCGCGGCGACATTTTGTCCGACGACCGTTCCAATCAGTTGGTGATTCGCGACATTCCGTCGACGATCCCCACGATCGATAACCTGATCCGTCAACTCGATCGCAAGTCACAACAGGTAGAAATCGAAGCGCGCGTGATCGCAGCGTCGCGCTCCTTCTCGCAAGACATCGGTGTGCAGTGGGGCTTTGCGGGCACCACCACCAGCGGCCGCTCGGTGTTTGGCGGCGCGCCAGGAGTTGGCGTGAGCCCGATCCAGACAGGCGCGGGCCTGCCGCAGCCTCCACTCATCGCGACTCCGACGAGCACGTCGGGCGGCAGCACCACTCCGGGATTGCCGTTCAACGTGAACCTGGGAGCCGGCGTACCGACCAGCGGCTTCTACTTTGGGCATCGTTCGCCGAACTTTGCCGTAGACCTGTTCATCACGGCTGCGGAAGCCAAGGGCGTTGGCAAGTTGCTTTCAAAGCCTAAGGTCATCACGCAGAACAATGAAAAGGCGACCGTGAAGCAAGGTACCAAGATTCCGATCCAGACCACCATCAACAACACGATTTCGGTGCAGTACATCGACGCGGTGTTGAAGTTGGAAGTAACGCCGCAGATCACCGCTGAAGGCACCGTGTTCATGGACGTGCTGGTGGAAAATACGCAGATCGACAACGGTATTCCGCGTGTGCAAGGTATTCCTGCACTGGATACGCAGTCCGCTGAGACCAAGGTGTTAGTGGCGGATGGCGGCACCGTCGTTATCGGCGGAATCATCGTCACACAACAACAGACCGACATCACGCAGGTGCCAATAGTCGGTAGCCTGCCGGTAATCGGCAATCTGTTCAAACGTACCTCTACCACCGTGTCGTCGCAGGAGCTGTTGTTCTTCCTGACGCCGCGCATCATCCCTGGATAACATTCAGCTTCGCTTGCGAGCCTGAGCGATCAGGCAAAGCAACAAAATTCGGGTAAACTGGAATCGAGGAGGCGAAAAGTCTCCTCGATTTTTTTATGAGCAACGACTACGCGAAGAGACGGAAAGCTGCGGCACTTGAGCTGAAACAGCGCAAGCTGGATTGCCTGCTGGTGACGCACGTGCCTAATTGGTATTACCTGACTGGGTTTACCGGCGAATCGGCGGCGCTGATTCTCTCCGAAGATGGCGCGACGCTGCTGACGGATGGCCGATTCACGATTCAGGCGAAGGAAGAGACCGCGGGAGTAAAAATCGAGCTGCAGAAGGAAGGGCTATACACGTCGGTGGGGAATTATCTGAAGCAAGCCGGCCTGGAGCGGGTGGGATTCGATCCCCAACATTGGACCGTAGAGCAGATGGGCACGCTGCGAAAAGCGTGCAAAGGGCGCTGCAAGACGGTTGAGGCAGCAGGAGTGGTCGAAGCTCTGCGCATGAAGAAAGATGCGCGGGAACTGGCTACGATGCGAAAGGCGGCCATCCTGGCGGGTGATGTCCTCGAATCCGTCCTGAAGCTCATTCGGCCGGGTATCCGGGAGAGCGAAATCGGAGCCGAAATCGAGTACCAGATGCGAAAAAGAGGAGCCAGCGGAGCCTCCTTTGAGAGCATCGTGGCTTCGGGAGAAAGGTCGGCGTTGCCACATGCCCGACCTACCTCTAAGCGGCTGAGGAAAAATGAGTTGGTCGTACTGGACCTGGGTGCTATACTCGACAACTATTGCAGTGATATGACGCGCACGGTGTACCTGGGTAAGGCCCCGAAACGTGTTCGTCAGTGGTACGGGGCGGTGCAGGAAGCGCAATCCGCCGGGGTGAATGCAGTCAAGGCGGGAGTTAGTTGCGGCGAGGTAGATGCCGCAGCGCGTGATGTTCTAAAGCGGTCTGGCCTGGAAAATCATTTCGTTCATAGCACTGGACATGGGCTGGGGCTGGAAGTACACGAAGAGCCCAGGATCGCGCGTGGGCAAAAAGTTCGACTCGCAGTGGGGAATGTGGTAACCATTGAACCCGGCGTGTATTTCGAAGGCGTTGGGGGAATCCGAATCGAAGATGATGTGGTCGTAAACGCCGGAAAAGGCGAAGTGTTGACCCGCGTCACGCGGGATCTTATCGAACTCTGAAAAAAGGCATGAAACGGAAAAAGCCGTCGCAAGGCAGTGGAAGTAGTTCGTTTGAGCGTCCCGAAATCGGGCAGATTGAAGAACTGCTGCGCTTCATGAGCGAGCATAACCTCGAGGAATTCGAATATTCGCGGGGCGATCTGCGAATCCGGCTGAAGAAGCCCAGTGCGAACGTGGTGGTTGCCGCGCCACCGCTGCCAGCGGAAATAATCGTGCCTTCGGCAGTGCCGGCGCATTCGCAGGATAGTGGCGGCGGAAGCGCTGTCAATGTACGTCCGACCGAAGATCTGCACTTGATCAAATCGCCGATTGTCGGAACGTTTTATGGCTCACCGAGCCCGGGATCGGAAGCATTCGTAAAGATTGGCAGTCACGTAGACGTGGGACAGACTCTCTGTATCGTGGAAGCAATGAAGTTAATGAATGAAATCGAGTCGGAAGTAAGTGGAGAAGTGTTGCGCATATTTGCGGAAAACGGACAGCCCGTGGAGTACGGACAACCCCTGTTTGGGATCCGTCCCAGCCGGAAGCGCTAGCCGGCCCGCCAGACTATGTTCCGGAAAATTCTCGTAGCCAATCGCGGGGAAATCGCCCTGCGAGTCATTTGCGCCTGCAAAGAGTTGGGGATCGCGTCCGTGGCCGTGTATTCGGAAGCGGATCGCAACGCTTTGCATGTGAGATATGCCGACGAAGCGGTGTGCATTGGTCCGCCGCGCAGCAGCGAAAGTTACCTGAACATTCCGCAAGTCATCAGCGCGGCAGAAATTACCAACGTCGACGCTATTCATCCCGGCTACGGATTTCTCTCGGAAAACGCCAATTTTGCCAAGGTGTGCGAAGCGTCCGAGATTACGTTTATCGGGCCGCGCCCTGAAGTTATCGAGATGATGGGCGAAAAAGACCGCGCGCGCCGCGAAATGAAGGCCGCCGGGCTGGCGACGATTCCCGGCAGCGATGGCGTGGTGGAAGGCGAGGAACAACTCGCCAAGGAAGCGGAGCGCGTAGGCTATCCGCTGATATTGAAGGCGGCAGCCGGCGGCGGCGGACGCGGCATGCGCGTCGTAAAAAATTCAGGCGAATTGCTGGCCGCGTATCAGACGGCCCGGAGCGAAGCGCAACAGGCTTTCGGCACACCCGATGTGTACATGGAAAAGTTCCTCGAGCATCCCCGGCACATCGAAGTCCAAGTGCTGGGCGATCAGCACGGCAAGGTAATTCATCTGGGCGAGCGCGAGTGCACCATTCAGCGACGGCACCAGAAGTTGGTCGAAGAGTCGCCATCGCCGGTCATGGACGCAAAGCAAAGAAAAGAGCTGGGCGCAAAAGTAGTCAAAGCGCTCACCGACATCGGCTACACCAACGCGGGAACCGTGGAATTCCTGATGGACGACGACGGGGCGCTGTATTTCATCGAGATGAATACGCGCATTCAGGTGGAGCACCCGGTAACGGAATTTGTAACTGGCGTAGACTTGGTGAAGGCGCAAATCCGCATTGCGGCGGGCGAAAAGCTGGAGCAGGCTGTGGGCGAAATCAATTTTACGGGGCACTCAATCGAATGCCGGATCAATGCCGAGGACCCCGAAACGTTTGTGCCCTCTGCGGGCAGGATAACGACGTTCCAGTCGCCCGGCGGAACTGGCGTGCGCGTGGATTCCGCTGCGCATTCCGATGCGGTGATACCGCCGTACTACGATTCGTTGATTGCGAAACTGGTGGTGAAGGGGCGCGACCGGGCGGAAGCGATTAGCCGGATGAAGCGCGCGCTCGAGATGTTCGCGATCGAAGGCATCAAGACGTCGATTCCGTTGCACCGGCGGATTCTGGCTCATCCCGATTTCGCGGCCGGAAAATTCGACACACATTTCATCGAAAAACTATTGAACACAAGCGAAAAATAGACGCGGATGCGCCTTGTGATGGCGTGGGTCTGTGTGATATTAGACGCAGAGTGATCACGAAGCTTGGTGGGGGCAGGGACCGCACTGGGCAGGCGTTCGAATGCGGCTAATTCCAGACTTCAGACTATTGACGACACTTCTTGATTGGCTAAATGCCGTGAAGCCTGCGGCGAAGAACTGAGGCAGGCGAAGAATGGCGGAGTCCAGTATCGCGACACAACTCCAAGAAACAAAGTCAGAGCACGGATTTGTACGAGCCATTGGCCTATTTGACGGCACGATGATCGTGGTCGGGTCGATGATCGGCTCGGGCATCTTCATCGTGTCGGCGGATATTTCGCGGCAGACCGGATCCGCAGGCGGGCTGCTGCTGACGTGGATCCTGACGGGCGTGCTGACGATTGCCGCGGCGTTGTCCTACGGGGAACTGGCGGCGCTGTATCCGCATGCGGGCGGGCAGTACGTGTATTTGCGGGAAGCATTTTCGCCGCTGTGGGGATTCTTGTACGGATGGACGCTGTTCCTGGTGATTCAGACGGGAACGATCGCCGCCGTCGCAATCGGTTTCGCCAGGTACCTGGGCGTTTTGTTTCCGGCCATTTCTCCCAAAACGTGGATCATTCCTCCGGTCAATCTGTCGTCGAAATTTGCGTTGAGCCTGTCGGTACAGCAACTGGTCGCCGTGCTGATGATTATTTTTCTGACGTATCTGAATACGCGCGGCGTGCGCCTGGGGAAGTGGATTCAGAACATCTTCACATCGGCAAAAATTCTTGCGCTGGCTGGATTAATTTTGCTGTGCGTCTTCGTGGCCAGGAATGCGACGGCCATCGCCGATAATTTCTCGCATCTTTGGGCGATTCGCGATGCGCAAACCATCGAGCCCGGAGTCGGCTTCTTGAAGGGAATTTTGCCCACAGTAACAGCGGCGAGCGGCTGGTACGGATTGCTGCTGGCACTGGCTGTGGCGCAGGTGGGATCGCTTTTCTCTGCCGATGCGTGGAATAACATTGGGTTCACAGCGGCAGAGGTAAAGAATCCGAAGCGGGATGTGGCGCTGTCCATGGCGTTTGGGACCGTCATCGTCATCAGCTTGTATTGCCTCGCGAATCTCGCGTATTTGTTCGCGTTGCCGCTGGGTCAGATTCAAAATGCGCCCGACGACCGGGTCGCCACGGCCGCGCTTTCCGCAATATTCGGAGCCAAGGGCGCCGTGATCATGGCCGTAGCAATCATCATTTCAACCTTTGGCTGCAATAACGGCCTGATTTTGGCGGGCTCGCGGGTGGCCTATGCGATGGCCAAGGATGGCCTGTTCTTTCGCGCGACCGGCAAGTTGAACGACAAAGGAGTGCCAGGCGTCGCGTTGATGCTGCAGGGCGTTTGGATCGCCGTTTTGATCCTGATGCGAACGCGTAAGCCCGACGGAACCTACGGGAACGTGTACAGTAATTTGCTGGACTATGTGGTGTTTGCGGCGCTGTTGTTTTACGTGCTGACCATCGTGGGAATATTTGTGTTGCGAATTCGGCGCCCCGACCTGGAGCGGCCCTATAAGACATTCGGATATCCGTGGCTGCCGCTGTTGTATGTAGTCGCGGCTACGGGAATCATGGGAGTTTTGTTGCTGTACAAGACGGACACGGCCGGCGGCGGCGTGGTAATTGTGCTGCTGGGATTGCCGGTGTACTGGTTGTGGTCGCGCAAACGTGGCACTGTGGCCGCAACGGAAGAGACATCGAGCTAACGAGCGGACCGAAGATCGACGTAGGAAAGAAGGAGGACTTGCATGTCCTTGTTTACAAGGAAGCCGATGAGCTTGCTGCTGGCGGAAGCCAAAGATAGCGGCGAGCACAGCTTGAAGCGGACCCTGGGTCCGTTCCAACTGACGGCATTGGGTGTCGGCGCGGTAATCGGCGCCGGCATTTTCGTACTGTCGGGATTGGGCGCGCACTATGCGGGTCCGGGCCTGATGCTGTCCTTCGTGCTTTCCGGACTGGGTTGCGCGTTTGCCGGGCTGTGCTATGCGGAATTTGCGGCGATGATTCCGCTGGCGGGCAGCGCATATACGTACGCGTATGCGACGCTGGGCGAATTGCTGGCGTGGATCATTGGATGGGACCTGACGCTGGAGTACGCGATGGGCGCGAGCACGGTTTCGTCGGGCTGGTCGAACCATTTCATCGAGCTGTTGCGCATATTTCACATAAGAATGCCGCTGTGGCTTGCCTACGATCATTGGACGGCGCTGAATACCGCAGAAAAAATGGTGGCGCGCGAAATGGCTCATGCTCAGGACCCGTCGCTGATGGTGGGCACGCAGGCCTTTCTCGATAAAGTGAGCGCCATCGTGGCTGCGCATTCGTCCGAGTTGGTGCAGCGGGCGCACGAACTGGTGAACGCGCCCCGCGTTTTCGGGATAGAAATCGGGTTTAACTTGCCGGCTTTTATCATCGCGCTGGTGATTACGTTTGTGCTGGTGATCGGCATCAAGGAAAGCGCGCGCTTCAACGCGACGATCGTTGTGATCAAGGTGGCCGTGGTGCTGTTCGTGATTGCCTTGGGTATCCACTATATCGACACCAAAAACTGGGGCACGGACTGGCACTCGTTCGCGCCCATGGGATTTGGCGGCATAGGGGCAGGCGCGGCTTACATATTTTTTGCGTACATTGGGTTCGATGCGGTCTCCACTACAGCGCAAGAAGCCAAGAATCCGCAGCGCGACCTGCCCATCGGAATCATTTTGTCGTTGCTGGTTTGCACCGTTCTGTACATCGCGGTAGCCGGCGTGTTGACCGGTATGGTGCGTTGGCAAGACGTGAATATCGAAGCGCCGATTGCACTGGCGTTCATGGATCGCGGGCTCACAACGGCATCCCACGTGATCACCCTAGGCGCTTTAGCAGGACTGACGAGCGTGATGCTGGTGATGTTGTTGGGGCAGACGCGCGTGCTGTATTCGATGGCCAACGATGGACTGCTGCCGCGCAAGTTTTTCGCCGATATTCATCCCAAGTTCCGCACGCCGTGGAAAAACACGATTCTGGTGGGGCTGTTGGCCGCGATCGTGGGCAGCGTCACGCCCATTGAGCAGATCGGGAAGATGGTGAACATCGGAACGCTGCTAGCGTTCGTGATTGTGTGTATAGCGGTGATGGTGCTGCGCAGAACCGACCCACAGCAGGCGCGGCCATTTCGGACTCCGCTGGTGCCGGTGGTGCCGATTCTTGGCATCATCTTCAACGGATATATGATGTATAAGCTGGGTTGGATCAACTGGGCACGCCTGATCATCTGGCTGGTAATTGGTCTCGTTGTGTACTTCACATACGGACGGCACCACAGCCGCGTCAGCAATCCCGAGCTGCAAACAAAGTAGCGCGGACGGCGCAAAGGCCGACGCAATACCCAGCGACGCAGTGAAATCCCGGCGGCTCGTCCAGTCGCGCGGAGTCGGGTAAAGTGTCGTAACTCCACAATAGCCATGAAAGAAAAGGGAAATCATCGGACTCTTTTCTGGAAGAGCCTCTCCGGGCTCGACTGGGCTGCGATCGTTGTGTGCGTTGTAGGCATACTCGCGAGCTTGTCGCTTAATCCGTTAAGGAATTTGCCTGGAGTCGGACTGTTGCGATTTCTAGGAGTAGTTGCGGCGGCTTATCTGTTGTATCGCTTCTGGAGCCGATGGCGGAGCGAAGTGCTGTGGAGCCTGCGCAACCGGTTGATTGTTGCCTATCTTTTCATTGCCGTTGTGCCGATTTTGCTTTTGTTGATCCTGGCGAGCCTCGCCGGACAAATACTGTATTCGCAGCTGGCCGCTTATCTGCTTTATCACGACGTGCAAGACAGGGTTGCAGTACTGAACGATTCGGCTGCCCATATCGCAGCGGCAGAGGCGTCAATGCCGGAGTCCATAGACGAGCGGAAGCTGGAGATTGCGCTGGCCCGGCAGATTGAGATCGCCCAGGGGAAAGCTTTACCGTCGCTGCTGGTGAACTTCGCCGTCGATCCAGAGTATTTTCATAGAGTAGCTCTAAAGAATGCGGACTCCTTTGCGGGGCTGGTGCAACTATCGAATCAACTGAGTTTGACGGCCATGCGAGAAGTGGAATCGCCGCGAGGCACACGCTACATAGGTCTGAGCGTGCCGGTGAACACGGATTTTCTTGAGGGGATTGCTCCAGACGTAGGTCCGATCGATGTGACCTTGGCGCAAAGAGTATATGAACCGACACCCGTCCAGATTGGAAATAAATTTTATAAGGGCATTAACCCCAGGATAACCACCCTCAAGAGGCAACTGTCCCCACCGGAGACGTGGATGGACCCGGTTGTCGATGGTTTTGCACAGTTCGAGGCGGTCTATGTAGGCACTGATAACACAGTGGAGAAGGGCCACCCGGTATTTGCGTTTTTCAAGGCGAGGCGCTCGCAGTTGAATCACAGAATTTTCTCATCGGTGGGCGACCTAAGCGGCGTGAAGGTTTTCGAGTTGAAATTAATCGCGGTGGGATTTCTGCTGATCGAGATTGCAGCGCTGTGGATTGGAGTTGTTTTGACCCGCGCCATCACCCGCACGGTCTCGGAGCTGTACCGCGCGACGCAGTTCGTACAGGAAGGAAATTTCTCGCATCGTGTGCGCGTGGAGCGTCACGACCAGCTTGGCGTCCTGGGTGAATCGTTTAACTCGATGACCGGATCGATTGGCCGCCTCGTAAACGAGCAGAAACAACTGCAGCGGCTGGAGAATGAGATTTCCATCGCTCGAGAAGTGCAGGACCAATTGTTTCCGCGAAACTTGCCACATGTGGAAGGCGTCGAGATCGATGCGATCTGCCGGGCGGCGCGCAGCGTGAGTGGCGATTATTACGATTTCATTCAACTGACTCCAAACCACGTGGCCATCGCGATTGCGGACATATCCGGAAAGGGAATTTCGGCCGCGCTCTTGATGGCCAGTTTGCAAGCAGCGTTGCGGAGCCAGTTATTGACCGCGGGCAGCGAGAATATGAGCACGGCGGAACTGGTCGCAAGATTGAACAAACACATTTATTTGAGTACGGGCGACGATCGTTTTGCTACGTTTTTTGTGGCGATCTACGACACGGTGACGCGGAAATTGCGCTACACGAATGCGGGACACTTGCCGGGGCTGTGTTTGTGGGAAGGCAAAGCGATACACCTTGGAGTGGGCGGAATCGTGTTGGGTATCGTGGATGAATATGATTTCGAGGAAGGTGTTGTTGATGTGCCCGCGGAGGCGGTGGTGGTGGGCTACAGCGACGGGTTGATCGAACCGGAAAATGATTATGGCGAACAATTTGGAATCTCCAGGCTGGAAGCGGCAGCGCAGCGAGTGAGGCAGTATTCGCCACGGAAGATTGCAGAATCGTTGATGACGTCTGCGGAGGAATGGTCGGGCAGTCCGGAACAGGCCGATGACATGACGGTGATCGTAGCGAAATTGAGGTAATGTTGAAGTAGCTAAAAGTTGGTTTGCTCGCGTTCTGGTTGCTTGATGTAGCCAAGCGAGGCAGTGAATGTGGGTTGATATTTTGCGAGGAGAAGAATGTTGCTGCGAAACAGGGTGGCGTTAGTTACCGGAGGTAGCCGGGGAATCGGGCGCGGCATCGCAGTGAAATTGGCGCAAGAAGGCGCGCGGATCGCGATTGCCTATCGCTCCAACAAGGCAGCAGCGCAGGCCGCTTTGCGGCAGATGCAGACGATTGGCGCGGATTGCGTGGCCGTAGAAACGGATATCAACGAACAAGGGCGCGCCGAACAACTTGTAGCGACAGTTTGCGAGCGATTCGGTCGCCTGGATGTGCTGGTGAATAACGTCGGCGATTTTCGCTGGGGCACGCTGGCGGATTCTTCGGCCGGCGAATGGAAAAGCATTTTCGAATCGAATGTGCTGACTGTTTTTCTGATGTGCCGGGCGGCGCTTCCGCACATGCGCAAAGCGCGTTGGGGAAGAATCATAAATTTGGGCGCGGTAGGAGCGGAACGGGCGTTCGGGCAGGCGAAAATTTCTGCATACGCGGCGTCGAAGGCGGCGGTTGTGGCGATGTCGCGCTCGCTGGCGCTGGAAGAAGCCAAGAATGGCGTTACCGTGAACGTGGTGAATCCGTCCAGCATCGATGAAAAAGACCTGACGCTGGAAGAAGCGCGAAAACTGCGCGACGCGCGCTTTCCCATTGGCAGGCCGCCCACGGTGGAAGATGTCGCTGCCGCGGTATCGTTCTTCGCTTCGGAAGAAGCCGAGTACGTAACCGGCCAGGTGGTCAACGTAAGCGGCGGGTGGATGATGTAGGCAAGCAGCGCTGGCGAATCGCGATGAAAGCTCTGACAGCAGCGGAAATGCGGGAAGTGGACCGTCTTACGACGGAGCGCTTTGGCATTGCCGGCTACGATTTGATGGAAGCCGCCGGCAGCAGCGTTGCGGAAGTATTCCTGGAACAGTTTGCACGCAACAATACGGAGTTGCCGGGACGAGTGTGTGTACTTTGTGGAAAGGGCAACAACGGCGGCGATGGATTTGTGGTAGCGCGGAAGCTGCACGAAGAGTTCGAAAGCGTTGAAGTGTTGCTGCTGGCGGCGCCGGAGGAACTGCATGGCGATGCCGCGAAGAACATGGGCCGTTGGAGCGAACTCGGCGGCAGCATCGTGGTGATTCGCAGTGAAGAGGATTGGGAGAAGGCATGGCCTTCGGTTACGCGAGCGGACGTGATTGTCGACGCACTGCTTGGGACGGGGATTCGTGGAGCGGCGACAGGAGTAATCGCGAGAGCGATCGAGGATGTAAACCGCTTGTCGCGCGAGGCTACTTCGCCGAAACCGGGGTGGATTGTGGCGGTGGATACGCCCTCCGGATTGCCGTCGGATGGGGAAGACGCAATGGGGCTGGTTATTTGGGCGCATATGACCGTGACGTTTACGGCTCCGAAAATTGGGCAGCTTATTTCGAAAGATGCGTCGTGCTGCGGGAAATTGTTCGTGCGAGGAATCGGGTCGCCGGAGACGCTGATTGAAGAGATTGGCAAAGGCAAGCTGCGCTGGGCGGGTTCAGAAGAGTTTGCGGGGCTGCCACTGGTTCGCAAGGAAGACGGACACAAAGGGAAGTATGGTCATGTTCTGATAGTCGCCGGATCCGTGGGCAAGTCTGGCGCAGCGGTCATGGCGGGAAATGCGGCGCTGAGGAGTGGTGCGGGATTGGTCACCGTCGCGACCGCCGAGCCAGTGCAAGGCATCGTCGCTAGCTCGCACCCGGAGTACATGACGGAATCATTGCCTGCGGGGGCATCTGGAGAAATTGCCCTGGCTGCACTGGAAAACGGTCGATTTGCGGTAGCGTTGAAAGGCAAAACCGTGTTGGCGATTGGTCCGGGGCTTGGACAGCAGAAGGAAACACAGGAATTTGTGCGCCGCGCTGTGGCCGAGACGGACTTGCCGATTGTATTGGATGCCGACGGCCTGAACGCCTTCGACGGTAAAGCCAGCCTTCTCGCACAAAAGAAATCTCGACACCTGGCAATCACGCCGCATCCCGGAGAAATGGCGCGGCTCACAGGGCTTTCTACCGAACAGGTTCAAGGCGATCGCGTGAACATTGCCGTGGAATCTGCGAAGAAATGGAATGTCTATGTCGTGCTGAAAGGCTTCCACACAATTCTGGCGTCACCCGCGGGAGAGGTATTGGTGAACACGACCGGGAACGCAGGTCTGGCCAAGGGCGGCAGCGGCGACATTCTGACGGGCGTACTCGCGGCGCTGATTGGACAGTTTGGCACAAACGATTTTCTTCTGGTGCTGGCTCTGGGAACCTATCTGCATGGCTCCGCCGCCGATCTGCTCCGTCACACCGGTGACGTTTCCGGGATGCTGGCGACCGAAGTGGCTGCGGCGGTGCCGTACGCGCGGCAGAAATTGTTGCAGGAGTTGCGGGAGCGTGGCTGAGGTCATCGTCACCAACTCAGCGGAGGAGACGGTGGCGTGGGGGCGAGAGTTCGCGTCGAGACTGCAGGCTCCGGTCTTGGTGCTGCTCACGGGTGAACTGGGCAGCGGCAAAACCACGTTGACCAAGGGAATCGTCTCTGGCCTGCATGCGGCGAAGGAAGACGAAGTCACCAGCCCCACATTCACGCTGCTGCACGAGTACGGCGAGGCAACAAAAGTCTTTCACGGAGACCTTTACCGGATAGAAAGCTTTCAGGATTTCGAAACGTTGGGATTAGAAGACGTCTTCGCAAAGCCGGCGATCGTGATATTAGAATGGTCCGAGAAATTCCCGCTAAAAACGCAGTGGCCGCAGATTCGCGTGAAGCTGGAACACCTTGGCGGCGACGCCCGGCGGATTAGCCTGCTGTAAGCCCTGCGAAATCATCAACCTGCTTACCTTCTGGCTACCCCTGTACTTTGGGTTCCTTGCGGGCCCACGATGCCGCTGTTAGCTTAAAAATGAGCGGTCCAGGCGGCCCAATGGGCAACGATTTAACGCTAAACGGCGGAGCGAACCGGAATCGGATGGAGCTGACCAGTTATACCGTCACGCTGCCGATGGGCTCGCTGGCCATTGGCGTCGACAACATTCACCACGACGTTTTCCTCAGCCCGAAATTCGTGCAGTCTGCGCGCGATTATTTGTTCGATTTGATCCGCCAGAATGCCAGCAACACATTTTTACCGGGATTCGAATTCCGCACATCCAAGCCCGCAGATTCATTGGCCTTTCGTAAGCTACTGACCGAAGTCCTGCAGAGTTCGCTGACCACTGCAAAGTTTCACAAGAATATTGAGATCGACGTCCTGTTCCGGCTGGCAATCCTGAAATTTCTCAGTACGGAATTGCTGAACCAGTTCGCCAACGTAATTCTGGACGGCAAGGAATACATCCGGAAGCGCGGCGAGTATTTCGAACGAAGCCAGCAAGCGCACGCACTGAAAGCGCGCCTCTCCGAGATGCAGTCCGCGCGACGCGATGTGGTGCGGCTGGTCGGTCAGGTGGTGGGCCAGATTCTGATTGACATCGAGGATCACGTCATTGCGAAGGCGCGAAGAGCCCTTTTTGGAGATGAGTACGCGCGCTACTACGACATTTTGAAGAACCGCCTGGTTTTCCTGGATGGCGGAAAGGACGACGCGTTTTTCCTGGAGCACTATGTCCTGCTGGGAAACTATGCGCGCGACCCCGACCGATTTGAGGCCATGGACAACTTGTTCCAGGAATTCCTGAAGGAAGCGGGAGTCCAGGTGCCCGAGGAGAGCGGCACGTCGCAGGCTTCGCAAGGTTACGCGACTTTGCTGGCCGATGCCGAACGAACACGAGCCGATATCGGCTCACTGGAAGAACAACGAGAGACGCTGCGAAAGAAGTTGGAGCGCGGTGATGGACTGTTTAACAAGATTCTAAGTTCAGGCGATCCGGCCGAGCTGCGGGCGGCATTTCGCGAAGTGGAAAACAGGCTGAAAGGGCAGCAAGCGCGACTGGAAGGCCTCGGGCCACAGCTGGAGCATGCCAAGCAGCAGGCCGATTTCGTCAACAAAGACTATCGGGGCAAGCTTGGCGATTACCTGAATGATCCGGAGAATGCGCGCCGATTGTTCGAAACTTCGTATGGCGACGAGAGCGAGAGTGCCACGCGCGCAAAATTACTGGCAAAACTGACGAGTTGGCTGGAAGAACGCGGCCTGATGGTGCACATCGCGGCGAGTTATGAAATTCGGCCGATCGCGATGGACTATTGTCCGCCGGTGCACTTGCAGCAGTTGCGCAAAGCGCTGGTGGCGCGCGAAGAAGCAAAACGAGTGGAAGAGATGTTGAAGCAAGTGCCTGCCAAGCGGCTGTCCATGAAGCCGCTGGACGATCTTTCGAAAAAAATCAGGCGCTATTCGCGCGACGAAGCGCAAGCGATCGTGCTGAAGTTCGCGTTGGACTTTCTGCGGTTGCGCCGCGATTTGCGCGACGCCGAGCATGTGGCTGCGTGCATGGAGCGCATCAACCTGATTACGGCGGAGAAGGTGCGCGAGCTCTCCCGCATGAATAACCGGCTGTACGAATGCCTGCTGAAGTCGGAATCGCGGCCGGAACAGGATCAGGTGGTCTCGCACGTCATTATCAAAGCGGACGTGCGCGGCTCAACGAAGATGACGCAAGACCTGTTGGCGCGCGGGCTCAGCCCGGCATCGCATTTCAGTCTGAATCTCCACGAGCCGGTGAAGCGCTTGCTGGATCGCTATTCGGCTAAAAAAGTGTTTATCGAGGGCGATGCGATTGTGTTGGCGATTTTCGAAACCGAGGGATCGCAGTCTTATGCGCGCGCAGTGGCCAAAGCATGCGTGCTTTCGCGGCAAATTTTAGCGGTGTGCAATTCGTACAATGATGGAGCGAAATCGAGCAACCTGCCGGCGCTGGAAATTGGAATTGGCGTGGCGTATCAAGGGTCCGCTCCTACGTATTGGACGGACGGTGAATCGCGCATCATGATTTCCAAGGCGTTGAACCTGTCAGACCGGCTTTCGGGTTGCGCGAAACTCGCGAAACGCATGCTAGCAGGGCAAAAGTCGCTGTTTTCCGTATTTCAATTTTTGACGGCGATGGAAGGCGCGTCGGCGGAAGAGTTGGATGAATTTCTGGTGCGCTTCAACATGAACGGGATTGAATTAAACGAAGAGGGATTTCAGAAACTGGCGGAAGAAATATCGCTGGAAACGGTCGAGACAAAACTGGAAATGCCTTGGGGCAAAGTGGAAGCGACGCTCTATTACGGCGAAGTGCCCATGGGCGAATCGGTAGAAATGCTGGTGCTGAGGAAAGGCACAGCTCGCGAACTGTTGCCCGACGGAAAGATCGGCAAGCCCTCGGATCACATCTACTACGAAGTGTGCACGAGTCCTGCCTTGTACGAATTGGTGAACGCCCTGAAGCGCACACAAGACGCCGGGTTTGAAGCCGCGCGCGTGTGACCCGTATACTTTTAACGGAGGCGAATGGGGTCCGGTGACCTTCCCGGCCTTCAAAGCCTTCTAAGCGGTCGCGCCGCAGGGCGCCTCAAAACGCCAACCCGCGTTCTTTCATCACAATGCAAGAAAAACAATGCCGTCGGGACGTGCCCTATCACGTCTGGAATTGCATATCAAACTGACACCAGAACTGACACCGGAGAATAGTTCCCGAATCAGTATCGCGAAGCGCGGAAAGGACCGCTGACAAAAATCCTTCCCAAACTTCGGACGTGGGTTCGATTCCCATCGCCCGCTCCATACTTCCGCAAAATTCACGTTGATTCGGCTGGCCTTACTCACCAGACATTCTTCTTTTGCGCCCAAGAAGGCGGGGTTTTGCGCCCATTTTGCGCCCAAGTTCTGCCAGCAACCAGGAGAACCTATGAAAAGCAAAGTTGAAAAAAAGACTGAGCACAAACAGAAGGGAAGTCGGCGGACGCAAAAGTCAGACGTCAACTGCCAACAGAACCTAGTCTCGGTCCGCCCGCATCGAGTGCGACGAATGCCAAAGGCTAAGACCAGAATTGGTTGACCCAAGGAGTGTTGACGAAAATGCCCCCAGGAAGAACGCGAAAGACGATCAACTCACATAGGCAAATGCAATTCTGTCTCGAACTTAGAGCGTCGGGCGCCAGTTATTCGCAGATCGGAAAATCGCTGAGTCCGTCCGTTTCTAAACAACGGGCCTTTCGGATCGTCCAAAAGGCCCTGGATGGACTGATCCAGCAATGTTACGAAACTGCTGAGCGCGTTCGTCAGTTAGAGCTATACCGCCTGGATCGCATGAGGCTTGCGCTGGACCCAAGAAAGTTCGATCCGCGGGTGGCCGATACGTTGATCCGTATCTCAGAGCGAGTTGCAAAGCTTCACGGGTTAGACGCACCACAACGAATTGAAGCGAGTAGGCCGAACGGTGGGCCGATCGAGACGCAAGAGCGAGAGCCGGACTACAGCAAACTGACGCTCGATGAGATGTTGCTACTTGAGGCGTTGAATGAAAAAGCCCTCGGCATCGAGGACTGGGATAAAACAATTAACGAGCGAGCATGGTTTGACGAACGATGCTACACAGGGCGTCCTGAAACTCTGCTGATGGCTGTATCTAAATTAGTCCATGGAGTCCCGAATCGGTCTGAGGGGCGGTGAGGATCGAACTTGTAGGACAACCACTAAGTATTGCTGAATCCACTGCGCTTACACCGCTCCAATCCAGTAAAACTGCCGTCAGAAGCCGTCTTATTCGCGATTCTCCCGGAGGTGGCCCGCCGTGATGCGCATCAACGGAGACCCCGGAGAGGCCGATGGCGCGCCATTGAAACGCAGTGGGACCCGCCTTAATATGCAGCTCAGCTCCAAAGGAGAGCGTGACCATGGACGTATTCTTCACTTCTTCCGGTCTGCTCGCGCTCATCACGCTGACGTTCCTTGAGATCGTGCTCGGCGTCGACAACGTCATCTTTATTTCGATTCTCTCGAGCAAGCTTCCGGAGTCGCGGCAAGGCCAGGCTCGGCGGATGGGGCTCCTGGCCGCGATGGGGATGCGCATCCTGCTTTTGCTTTCCATCGTCTGGATCATTAGGCTGACCACTCCGCTTTTTTACATCTTTGGGCGCCCTATCTCCGGACGCGATCTCATCTTGATCGGCGGTGGCCTGTTTCTGCTCGGGAAAGCGACGATCGAAATTCACCAGCGTTTGGAGGGCGAAGAGGGCCACCGTTCGACGCGAGTGCGGCCATCGTTTGCCGCTATCATCACTCAGATCGTGCTGCTGGATATCGTCTTTTCGCTGGATTCAGTCATTACCGCCGTCGGCATGTCCGACGAAATCACCATTATGGTCACAGCCGTGATCCTGGCCGTCGGCGTAATGATGTTTTCAGCGAGGCCCATTAGCTCCTTCGTTAATCGCCATCCCACGGTAAAGGTCCTTGCGCTGTCGTTCTTACTGCTGATTGGCGTCGCCTTGGTCGGCGATGGCCTCGGCATGCATATACCGAAGGGCTATATCTACTTTGCGATGTGCTTCTCAGTGTTCGTGGAAATGATTAACCTGCGCGTCCGGAGAGTCGCTGCGCCTGTTCACCTGCATGAGCCGTACGTAGCCGCCGGTTCCGTGCGTTGAATATTTGTCAAAGTTTGAGCTCTGATTGGTGCTAACAGGCGATTACACTCATTGACCCGACCAGACCGGGATAGCTGACCGTAGTTAGTGTAGTCGCAATTTAACAACAACAACGTCGGCAGTGAATAGGGATTTGCTGGAGATGAACTCTGAACATCCGAACAACGTTTATAACGTCGGTATCTGGTGAGGATTTGCAAACGCGGACTATGAATCAACTATGAGTGACCGGGCCTTGAGGGTCTGCGAAGTTCGGTAAAGTCCGATGAGTTAAGCTGAGTGTTTCTGGAATAGGCGCTTTGTTTGCAACGCGCTAGAATTTGTGCGGCGCGCTTTGCATAGCCTCCAAATCCGTCGCCCCATTCTGAAGGATGATCTTGCGCTTGGTCGCTTAGGGAAACGAACGCCGTCTTCATATGTGCACGCCGGGGCAGGAAACTCTGTCTTAGGAAAAGCTGCAGACGCTGGTGATTGGTGAGCGGATGTAAAGGAAAATTCTTCGGTTCATACGCACCATAAAGCCAATTTATCTGGAGTTCCTCATTCGACTTTGGAATTGG
>DASXLU010000365.1:0-2965 GCA_036496065.1 Candidatus Acidiferrum sp. | reverse complement strand
GCCGCGTCAAAAGCCGCGTCCGATCACCTGGTGCGGGCGTATCACCACACTTACGGATTGCCTACCCTCACCACCAATTGCTCGAACAATTATGGGCCATTCCAATTTCCGGAAAAGTTGATTCCGCTCATGATTCTCAATGCGCGCGACGGAAAGCCGCTGCCGGTTTATGGGGATGGGAAGAACGTTCGCGACTGGCTTTTCGTGGAGGATCATTGCGCGGCGATCGCAACCGTGCTGCGGAGCGGTAGAGCCGGAGAGGCTTACAACATTGGCGGTTGGAATGAGAAGCCGAATATTGAAATCGTCGAAACCATCTGCGACCTGCTGGATGAGATGGCGCCGCGCTTGCGAGAGTCCAGGCGCTCCCTCATCACATTTGTGAAGGACCGGCCAGGACACGACCGCCGCTATGCGATGGACGCGCATAAGATCGACCGCGAACTGGGATGGAAACCGAAGGCGACATTCGAAGGCGGTATCCGCAAGACGGTCCGCTGGTATCTTGAAAATGAGGAGTGGGTACGCGCTGTGACCAGCGGAAGCTACCGGCAGTGGATGGCCACACACTATTCCAGCTAGTTGCTTACACTCGACCAGCGGAAGATCGATCCAATCATGACAAAAAGCACGCGACACAAAGGGATCATTCTGGCGGGTGGGTCGGGCACGCGCCTCTATCCCGTGACGCAGGGCATGGGCAAGAGCCTGCTTCCCGTCTACAACAAGCCCATGATTTATTACCCTCTCTGCACGCTGATGTTAGCGGGCATCCGCGATATTCTGGTGATCTCGACTCCCGAGGATATCCCCAAGTTTCAGGCGTTGCTGGGGGAAGGGAGCCAGTACGGACTTCGTCTGCAGTACGTGGTGCAACCCAAACCAGAAGGAATTGCGCAGGCATTTTTGTTGGGAGAGGAGTTCCTGCATGGCAGTCCTTGCGCGCTGGTTTTGGGGGACAATATTTTTTATGGCCATGACCTGGGGAAAGATCTTCGAGAGGCGGCGAGCAAGGTTGATGGGGCCAGGGTTTTTGCGTATCCGGTGAATGATCCGGAGCGCTACGGGGTGGTGGAATTCGATAGCAAGGGGCGAGCGCTGAGCATCGAGGAAAAGCCGAAGCAGCCAAAATCGCGGTACGCGGTCACCGGACTCTATTTTTACGATAAGCAAGTCGTGGAGATTGCGAAATCGTTGAAGCCGAGCGCGCGCGGTGAACTCGAGATTACCGACGTCAACCGAGTCTACTTGAAAAATGGGGACCTCGAAGTCGTGGTCATGGGGCGTGGCATGGCGTGGCTGGACACGGGCACGCATGAGTCGCTAATGGATGCAGCCCTCTACATTCAAGCCATCGAAAAACGGCAGGGATTGATGGTTGCGTGTCCCGAAGAGATCGCTTATCGCTCTGGTTACATCACCGCGGCAGACGTGGAGAAGATAGGAAGCACAATGAAAAACAGCAGCTACGGAGCGTACTTGCTGCAACTGTTGCGGGAAAGGGTGTTCTGAGGCGACTGCCCGTTTCGCAGTAACTCTACCAGCGATGAATACGATCAAGAAAATTTCAACTTCTCTTCCTGGCGTCGTTATTTTGGAGCCACGGGTGTTTAGCGATGAGAGAGGGTTCTTCCTGGAGAGTTATAACCAGAAGGCCTTCGCGGAGTTGGGCATTGATGAGCGCTACGTTCAGGACAATCACTCCAGTTCGCGACGAAATGTGCTGCGCGGCCTGCATTATCAAATTGAGCATGCGCAGGGGAAACTAGTGCGCGCGGTGGAAGGCGAGATTCTCGATGTTGCAGTCGACCTGCGCCGCAGTTCTCCTACGTTCGGCGGATGGGCCACGGTCCGTCTTTCGGGCGAGAACAAACGCATGCTGTGGATACCCGTCGGCTTCGCGCACGGATTCCGCGTAATTTCTGAAAGGGCACAGGTGCTTTACAAGGCGACCGACTACTATGCACCGGAACACGAACGTACTTTAGCGTGGAATGATCCAACTCTGAAGATTGATTGGGAAGTGGGGGAGGAACCGATCGTTTCCGCGAAAGACCAACGAGGCCTTCCTCTTTGCGATGTCGAGACTTTCGACTAGCCGCAAGAAATTACTGAAATGAAAGTGATGATTTTTGGCGCCACCGGCCTTTTAGGCAAGGCCCTTATGAGCGAATGGAGTCGGGACGAGGTCGTCGGCCTCGGATCTCGCGACGTGGACATTCGCGATGCGGACAAGGTGTGCGAAATAGTGGCGAAGGCGTGTCCGGCGTGGATTGTGCTCGCGGCGGCTTACACCAATGTGGACGAATGCGAGAGCCATCCCGATCTCGCCTTCGCGGTGAACCGCGATGGGGCCGTAAATGTCGCGAAGGCGGCCAAGCAGGCCGGGGCCAAGCTATTGTTCCTCAGTTCCGACTACGTGTTCGACGGAAAAAAGTCTTCGCCGTACGAAGCGGGAGATGCGCGCAATCCGCAGAGCGTTTATGGGCGGTCCAAGCAGGAGGCGGAGATCCGGTTGCTGGAAATGTTGCCTGAGTGCTGCATCGCTCGAACTTCGTGGCTGTTTGGGACAGGCGGAAGGTGCTTTCCGGATACGATTCTGAAACTGGCAGCGACCCGGCCGGCTTTGGACGTGGTGAATGACCAGCGTGGATGCCCGACGTACTCGCTGGATTTGGCGAGGGCGATCATCGAGTTATGTCGCAAGTCTGCCAGTGGAATTGTGCACACTACGAACAACGGCGATTGTTCTTGGTTTGAATTTGCGCGCGCGATCGTGAAAGGCGCTGGACTTGCTGCCGAAGTGCGGCCGGTAAGCAGCCAACAAATGGCGCGTCCGGCGCCGCGTCCGGCATATTCCGTTTTATCGCCGAAGAGCCTGCAGCAATATGGAATTGCCTTGCCTGCGTGGCCGGATGCGCTGAACCGATATTTGCAGGAGCGCAAACACTAAGCCTTCTGCTCT
>DASXLU010000364.1:0-8708 GCA_036496065.1 Candidatus Acidiferrum sp. | reverse complement strand
GGCGCATCAAGTACGAACTGAGCTCCGCGCATGAATGGTACAAGGATAAAGAGCGCTGCGTTTTTTGCGACATTGTCCGGCAAGACGAAAAGCAGGGGAAACGCATCGTCGATGTGCAAGGCGACTACTACGCGTTATGCCCATACGCTTCTCGCGTACCGTTTGAAGTTTGGGTGCTGCACCGCAGGCACAATCATCTGTTCGAACAGCCTCGACCAGGGTCTAACCGAAGGCAGCTTGCTGTTTTGTTAAGCCGGGTATTGCGGCGCTTGGAAAAAGTCGCTCCCGCGTATCACATGGTGGTGCACACCGCGCCCAATACGCGAAATAAGAAAGGCGAACTCTCCGGCTACTGGAAAACGCTCGCCGAAGATTATCACTGGCACATCGAGATCATGCCGATTCTCGAAAAACGTAGCAAGTCTTACAGCATTAAAGAAGTTTATTTTAACGGATTCCTTCCCGAGCAAGCAGCCGAGCACCTGCGATCGATTGATTTGAACACATGAAAACTCGGTTTCAGCGTAGCAGGGAACAGGGTGGCGTTATTGGCAGCCTGGTGTCGCTGGTATTTCTTGTTGCGTTGTGCGCCGTTCTCTACTTTGCACGGCACCCGATCATGCGATTTGCGGCTGAATCCTGGGTTGTAGATCAGCCCGCGGCGCATGCCGATGCGATTGTCGTTCTCGGTGGAGACAATTTTTATGCCGATCGGGCTACCCACGCCGCAAAACTTTTTCGCCAGGGCGTAGCGGGTCTCGTCGTCGCGAGTGGCAAGCGGCTTCGCCCTAGTGCGGGAGAATCCGAACTAATGGAACATGACCTGATTGAAAGGGGAGTTCCCAAAGACAAGATTCTGCTTCTGCCTCAGGATGCATCGAGCACCATCGACGAAGCCGTCAATGTCCGGCATGAGGCCGAACAGCGTGGCTGGAAGACCATCGTGGTGGTCACCTCCAACTACCATACTCGCCGGGCCCAATACATTTTCCGGAAGGAGTTTCCCGCCCGCATCGCAGTCAGCATTGCCAGCGCACCCGACGGCGACTTCGACCCCGGTCGCTGGTGGGAGAAACGACTTTCCGCGAAGCTGTTTGCTCATGAGTTGACCGGGATGGTCGATGCGGCTTGGGAGTTGCGTGATTCGAACGCGGAACGCGAGGGTTCTGGTGGCACTTCGGGGAAAAGTTGAAGGCACGAAACCTGTGAACCGTAAGGACACACAGGGCATGGAAAAAAGTTGGCTTGCCCTTTACACTATATAAGTGCTGTAATATCTTCACCTTTCTTAGTCGCGCGCTCGCCCAGACCTCCGAAAGCGACTTTGGAAATCAAAAGAAGACAGAGGTGTCTCCATGTGGCGTAAAGAGGACGAAAAGCCGCAAGGATCTGCAGGAGTTTCTGCAGGTTCTGTGAATTCTAATACTCCGGCAACGGCCGGATCGCTGGGAGGAAATACCTCCAGCAAGGCTGCTGCTTGCATCAGCCAAGGGATTAGAATCAAGGGCGAAATCACTGGTAGCGAAGATCTGTTCATTGACGGCGTGGTGGACGGCAAAGTGACTGTGGCCAACGCCACGGTGACAGTCGGCCCGAATGCCACCGTGAAGGCGGAGATTCAGGGGCGCGAAGTCGTTATCCGCGGCAAGGTAGAAGGGAAGCTGACCGCCACGGAACGCGTGCAGATCTGGAGCACGGCGCGCATCAATGGCGACGTGAAGGCCGAAAAAATTGGTATTGAAGAGGGTGCCGAACTCCACGGTAAAATGGAAGCAGGCAAGCCTCCGGCTCATTTGGCCGATGGCGCCGTTGGATTCAAGAAAGCCGATGCTGGCAGGACCAAGGATTCCGGGACATCTGGCGAAAAGACAGCATCAGGAGCTGCGGTAGCAGGGGCGGACTAAGCGATGGGGATTTTGAATAAACTGGGTATTGGAGTCGGTGGGAGTACGGATCGGGAACGCAGCAGGCCGCTCGCATCCGAGCGGAAGTCAGGAAAGCCGAATGGGGGACTACCGGCGGTGGGAGCGAATCGCACACCCGAACTGCCGGAAGTCAGCCGAGTTTCGAACGGCCTAAAAGAGTTTTTGTGGAGTTTGGACGGATTAGGGCGTGGGACGCTCCTGGATTTAGGTCCAGCGTGGCAGACCACGCTCAACTTTTTTATCGAGCGTGGATTCCGCGTAACGTCCGACGACATCTTGCGGGGATGGGCTGACTTTCAAGCCGCCGAAGAAGCGAAAGAAAAAGACAAGGTCCGCTCACCAGAAGACTACGCCATGCGCACTCCTGAGGCGCGCGCGAAGCGGTTTCTGGCGGAAAATTTCCAGTACCCGGTTTCTTCGTTCGATGCCTTATTGCTTTGGGACACGCTCGATTATTTGGAACCAGCACTGGCAAAAGAATTGGTTGCGTATCTGACGGAGTTGCTGCGGCCGGGCGCTGCGGTTTTCGCGATGTTTCACAGCAAAAAGCCCACCGGATTTCAACGCTACAGAGTGGCAGACACGACGACGCTACAAGTGTTAAGCGCGAAGCCGATATTTCCCGCGCAAAAGGTTTATCAGAATCGCGAGGTTCAGGAACTCTTCGGCCGCTATCGCAGCGTGAAATCTTTCGTTGGCCGCGACCAGCTTCGCGAAACTCTTTTCATCAAGTAATCCCCCGAAATACCTAGACGATTTCTCTGATCTTTCTTTTCTCGTCAAGATTTCCCTTGCGCCACGTCATGCCGAGGAGTACAAGCAAAGCTGTGAGCTCTCAGAGCTCCGGAGGAAGGGATGAATCCACCGGGCTTAGAAGCGAACGGAAGCTGAACACACCGCTTTTGCGGTGCGAGTCGCCGGTGAACAGCCGGAAACCCAGACTGCTCGCCACACGACGCAGCAAAAATTGCAAAAGGCCTCGGCGCCAGCCGAGGCCTTTTTGCGTTGATGCCGACGATATTCAAAAGTAAGTTGAAGTTAGAGTTCGAACAGGCGTGGGAGCGACGCTGTCGAAGGACGGACGATGCGGCGAATTGCTACGAGCGCGGTTGCGTTGAATGGTGCGCTGAGTGATGGTGGTGATGATGCGACCTGTGCGTTGTCCCGTGATGCCTGTGATGCCGGGAATGGCCGCTGGCACTGTGGGCTGCAGTCTCCGATGACGGCGTTTCCTGGGCAACGGTAGACAGTCCGAACGTTAGGGCAAGAGCTACTACGAGAAACAAACGAGTCACGTGCGATCTCCCTGTGAAAATATCCTACAGGGAAATTCAAACATAGTGCGGCAAGTGACGGCAGAGGAAATAAAGCGAACGGTTAAACTCTGTAGCGAAACGGACAACGTTCCGAAGGTCAGCCGCCAAATCGCGTCTGCAGCATGTGGATGACGGCGTTCTGCTTGGCGATCACTTGCGCCTGCCAGACGAGCGCGATAGACATGACGCTCATCGTGAATATACATAGCGCGAGCACTAAGCCGGTCTGCGTTTCCGAAGCCGGGACGTGAATCATGCGCCGAATCCATGCCATGGGAAAGGGGTCTCCTGAGTTCGGCTCCTCGCTTGCGAACCGGACTATTCCTTGCGGCGACAAAGGATACGGTCCAAGGGAGCAATTGCCGTGCCATATGTGGGGTGGAGTTCCGGTACCCTCATTACTCAGAATTTATGGGATTTTGGCGTTCTTTGCCCAATGCAATTCTCGAGGTAATTGCGGATTTGAACGGGTGTGCAAAGAAGCGCACAAATTGGACAGAGTGTTTCCAGTTAGCGATGGCGCCCGGTTTGAATAGCTTCGAGGGCGACATCCCAAGTCTCAGGCGTAAAAAGTGGAATCGCTTTTCGAGTCGCTGTTTGCGGAGTTGGCTCAGCATCGGTATCTTTGCGCTGCGACAACATCAGGGCGCGATTACACAACGAAGAAAGCTCGGCGGCATCTTCTTCGGTTCCCAGAGCGATCTTAAAGGCCTGAGTGCGCATTGCGCGATCGTAAAGTTTCGATAGGTCGCGCAGACACACTCGCAAATTTGCGCCGACCGCGAGCGACCACATCGCTCCGTTTGCATGCAAATTGAGATTTCTTTTCGCGGCTTCTTCGCGAAATTTTTGAATATCTTCGTCACCGGCTCCCGCAAAGAAAAATAGCTCGTCGAAGTCTCGCTGCCGCAGCAGTTCCGCTTCGTGCTGAGGAAGGCCAATATTTTGCGAAAGCTCGCGCGGGGAAAGCATGCGCAGGGGCACCACGGAAGTCCCGGTGTCCTCGGCAAGGGTGTCCAGCGCATCCTTGGCCGCCGGTTGCAAGGCGGCGGTTGGGATGCACGTAAAACGTCCCAGCCGGGTGGTTTTGGCCGGACGCAAATGAAAGTAGTCTTCGGGCAGGTAAACTCCGGCACCGTTTTCCGCTATGAACGGGGCCGAATGTCCGAATTTGCGTAGGGAAGCGTCGAGATGCATGCGGTTGCGAGACGTTATCCAGACGCAGGGAATGCCGGCTTCGGCAAGCGCCTCAAGAAATTCCGGGAAACCAGTGAGGGCCTTATGCGAAAGGGAGATCAGGCTATCAATCGCGCAGTAAACAACGGTGGTATTGGCACGCAAGAAGGCTCCCGTAAAAAGAACGATTGTAGCGGAACGGAAGGGAATCTGCTGCGGCAGCGCGGGTCTGAAGCTATGCGTCTTGCTCAGACAAAAAAAGACGGGCAGAGGAATCTGCCCGTCTTGGGTTTAGCGAGTGAAAGGAACTTTTATCGGCCAGACTTGGCTGCTGCAGCCGTTCCAGATTGCCCATTCGCCTTCGGAACGCTCAGGTAGCCGCTGATCGAGTTCTTGCCGATCTTGTTGATTACGATCTCTTCCGGCATATGAGTGCCCGAGAGATAGAAGAAGATTGGCTGATTGACGTTGCGATTCTTTTCTTCATAGCGCTTGTCTTCGACCGTGTATACGACGTTGGCGCGGTTGCGCTTTTCGTTCACGCCCTTGAGTTCCACGGTGATGTTGCCGACCTTCTGAGGCTGATTCTTGGCGTTCACGGTGAACTCAACGTAGTCGCGCTCGCCCATGCGGCGGAGTACGTCAATTTCATCGTGATTGCGAGCGATCAAGGTTCCGAGTTCGCTGCGGGCCATGTTCAGATCGGACTGAGTCTTGCCCAAGTCGGTGCTGACTTGCGTGACCTTGGTGTCCACGGTCTTAACGTCATCCGAAGTCGCCTTGGTTGCTAGCTCGGTGTGAACCGAGGTATCAAGCGCGGTGAGCTTTTGCGTGGTTTCGGTGTTCCGATCCACAGCTTCCTGGCGGGCCTTCTTCAACTGTCCCTGCGTAATTTTGAGCTTGTCGGTGACCACTTTCAGGTCGCCGCGCAGTTCGGTGTTAGACTTTTCGTCGACTGCAATCTGATCCTTGAGCGAAGTAACGTCAGACTGTACGGACTGTTGTACCGCTTTCACCTGATCGGCTACGGTCTTATTGGTGGCATCCAGTTTCGTCGAATTGCTCCAAGCGAAGCCCAAGCCAGCCAAGGCCAGCAAGCCGAGTACGATGATTGCGGGCAGATGCCAAGACGGACCACTCTTGGTTTCCACAACGTTATATTGCTCTGACATAGTGAATATCTTCTCCTCACCCCGAAGGGTAACATGCTTTCCCGATGAACGGCAGCTAGCAACGCTGCCCCGCAGAATTCTGCAAGGAGTAAGTGCAAGATTGGTACCGCGGATGCCGCAAACCCTGTAGACGCCAAGTCGTTGTAGTAGCGGAGATTAGCGCGCCTCGTCCGAAAAGGCATAGGGTACTAGTTCTGGCAATCTTTACGCGCAAATGAACGGCGGCGATGATTTCCTACTTGGTAGGCGAAACGGGGATTTCCACAGCCAAACTTCGCAAATCCTGCAAAAACTGGTCTCGGGACGCGAACACAATGCCATGAAGTCCCAGTTTCCGGGCGGCTTCGACGTTTACTTCGATGTCGTCGATGTAGATGGCTTCTGATGCCTTGGCCTTGCAGGCCTTCAGCGCTTCCCGGTAGATCAGGGGATCGGGCTTGCTGGCTCCAATGGTGCAGGAGTAAATGCGCCGGCCCTTGGGAAAGTGCTTGACGAAGTTGTAGTTAGACTCAATGTGCTCCACGTGGATCTTGTCGGTGTTCGAAAGCAGCGCCATGCAGTAGCGTTCGGCTAGCGCTTGGAATATGTCGTCGCCCAGGATGGTTTCTGGGTCGAGTATTCCGTTCCAAACCGCACAAAATTGTTCAAAATCGAGTGGTATTTTGAGCCTTTTGGACAGGTTTTGGTGCCAATCCCGCGCGGAAATGCGCCCTTCTTGCCAGTCTTTCCAGCGAGGATCTTTTTCGATGGCCGACCAAAGTTCATCGGGCGTCATGGCCAGACCTTTTGCCAGCCCGATTTGAGCTTTGCGCAAATCAATGCGGATGATGACGCGGCCAATGTCAAAAATGATGGCTTTAATTTTAGGACCCGGCATAGGTTACTTGCTCTCGACCTCGGGGATTTGCGCGCCTTCTACGGGAGGCACAGACTGACCAGACTTCTTGCGCGCCCGCAAGAGTCCGATAATCGGCGGCAAAATCGAAAGCAGAATAATGGCTCCGATGATGTAGTGCAGATACTTGCTGATGTTGGGAATCCGCGAGCCCGCGATGTAGCCGCCCAAGAGCATGCTGCCGATCCAAGAAATTCCACCTACGACGTCATACGCCAGATAGCTTGCATAGGGCATCTTCGCCGCGCCGGCAACAGGAGGACAGAAGGTGCGCACAATCGGAACAAAGCGCGCCAGAATAACTGCGCGGCCGCCATACTTCTCGTAGAACTCGTGCGCGCGTTGCAGGTGGCTGCGCCGGAAAAATAACGAGTCTTCGCGACGGTATAAAGCCGGTCCTGCGGAGCGGCCAATCCAATAGCCGAGCTGATCGCCGGCTATCGCGCAAATAATTCCAGGAATCAACAGAAAGCGCAGGGGAATCACGTTTTGCCCGGCAAAGATGCCCGCCGTTACCAGCAGCGAATCTCCAGGGAGGAAGAAACCGACGAACAACCCGGTTTCAACGAATATTATTGCGCAGACCAGCGGAGGACCGCCCCAGCGAATTAACTCTCTAAGCCCCTCTGGATCGTAGAGTGAATGGAGAAAATGAAGGATCGATTGGAGCAAGCGGGTTCAGCCCTCTCATTGCGGAAAATTGGGGTTAGCTCTCGGGAACGCCAGGCTATGTAGGCGGCCCAACCAATACGGTAGCAGAAAACGAGGGGATTCTCCGCACACTCGTACCACAAGACCATTGCAGCAGTCATCGAGGGAATCCAATAGCCCCAGCGGATCAAAGCAGCGCCTCCGCAATCAGATATTCTCCCTGCTTGCCAAAACTCGATTCCGAAGGCACCGGGGCGTGTTGGGCGAGAAGTTTGCGGATTTGCGGTATCGCGCTGCGAGCGGCTACTTCACCAGCCATCATCGCTTCGTCGATACGTTCGAAATCGTCCCAGGCAAGACCCTGAACATCAGGCCGCAAAACCAGATCGGCGTATCGCTCCCAAAACTCCGGTTGCTGTTTTTGAGCAGCGCTGACGGCGCGGCTGACGATTTGAAAGATGTTCACGGGTGCGCCCTGATTTCCGTCGTGTACGCCGAGGGAAACGCCAACCACCAGTTCCGCGCCGAGTTCGCGAGCCGCGCGAGTAGGTACGGGGGCCACTAAGCTGCCATCTGCCATATAGCGTGTGCCCAGCTGGACCGGTTCGAAGAGGCCTGGGAAGGCGCAACTCGCGCGAACCGCGTCGGTAATGTTGCCTTCTCGAAACACAACCGGCTCGCCACTGCCAAGGTCCGTTGCCACTACCGCGGTGGGCACCGCGAGTTCATCAAATTGCTTTGCACCAAAAACCTTCTGCACTAACTCGCGAAGGCGTTCGTTGTTGGCCAAGCCGAAGCGTGAGACGCGCCAGCGCTCGAAATCGCGGAAACGGATCTCGCGGCATTTTGCGACCATGCGGGGCAGCGCAACGCCGCTGGAATACGCGGCGCCGATTATGCCGCCGATGCTGCTGCCGCTAATGCACGAGATGGGAATTTCGTGCTCTTCGAAGACGCGGAGAATTCCAAGGTGAGCATAGGCGCGTGCAAACCCGCCGCCGAGAGCAAGTCCCACGCCTTGCTGCAGGTGGTCGCTGTCCGAGCGATCGATCAGTAGTCGACGAATAGTCACGGAATAACGATGTCAAAACGCCGGGAGCGCAGGCGATGGGCAAGGCGTCCCGATTTGTCAGTACCAAAGTACCGGAAAATAAAATGATGAATTTAGGCCATTGGGGCGGGCGGCAGTACGGAAATACTAGTTCAGTACCCTCGCTGTACCATTGTCGGCCACGCGCGAAAACGCGATTCTGCTTATCGAAACGAGCGGTAGATCGCACCGAAGCTGGGGGCTGAATGCCATTGGGATACGACGCGTGGTTAGGACATGCGGTGGTTCTCCAAGTAGCGCTGGGCGATATTAAGGTTCCTTTGCGTGGGCGCCTTTTGCGGGAAAACGGCGAGACAGTTCGAATGCGTATTGGCGAAGGCTGGGACGTCGACATTTACAAGACCATGATTTTGGGAGTGGAAGAAGACGGCATGGCATTAATGCCGGCATGAGGGGAGCGAACATGAAGAACAGTCAAAAAGTGCCGAAGTTTGTTACGCAAGCACGGGCCGCCTTCTTGTT
>DASXLU010000363.1:0-4984 GCA_036496065.1 Candidatus Acidiferrum sp. | reverse complement strand
CTGCTGGATGGCTTCGAAATTGGCGATCCCGTGAGCGGCCAACTGGATGCGCGGTTCAGCGTGGACGCAGTACGCACGGCGCAAGTGCAAACCGGACGATTCGGCGTTGAATACATGCATCCGGGCGCGGCAGTGCTCAGCTTCAACACGCCGGAGGGCGACGACCGATGGCGATTCACGACGACGGATTTCATTCCCGGGATCGATGTGCAGGCGGGTTTGCAGTTGGGCAGCTTCTATCCACGCCTGGCGGTTTCTGGACCAATCGAGCGCGGCAAGTTGTGGTTCTCTGAATCGATTAGCGCGCAACATTCATTGGCAGTCATTAATCAACTGCCGGCTGGGCAGAATGAAAGCTCCCAGTGGGGCGGAGATTCGCTGACGCGAGTGTTGTGGCACATCTCGGCGAACCACAGTTTGCATGGCTCGTTGCTATACAACCAGGCGAGCGACAATTTTCTAGGACTGGACGCGCTGCATCCGCAATCCACCACATATGACTTGGCGTCGCGCCGAATCTTTGGGTCGCTGCGCGATCAGTTGTATTGGGAGAAGACCCTTTTTGAAGTGGGCTTCGGCGGAGACAGCGGCATGAGCACGTTTTCGCCGCAAGGAACCGGTCCCTACATATTGCTGGTGAACGGCGCAGAAGGGAATTATTTCCAGCGACTGCACCAGGAGGGCCAGCGCTACCAAGTGTTCGCCAATGCGATTCGCACTTCGTTGCACTGGCACGGAGTACACACCCTTTCACTGGGCGCAAATTTCTCGCGGGTGCTGCTGGCGCAGACTACGGAGCGTGGAGAAATTCAAGCGTTGCGCGTGGACGGCACACTGGATCGGCTGACCACGTTTGCCGGGCCCGCAAGCTTTGGGATATCGAATACCATGGCTGGCGGATTCCTCCAGGATTCTTGGAAGCTAAACAAATATTTGGTGCTGCAGGCGGGCGCGCGCACGGACTGGGATCATTTAGTACATGCGGCGTTGGCGGAGCCGCGGTTGGCTCTGAATTTTCTTCCGTTCAAAGATGATCGCGGGAAGTTTTCTATCGGCTGGGGAATTTACGATGTGCCGCTGAATTTGTCGGTGATTGGCCAGACGCAGGACCAGGAGCAAGTGGACACGCTGTACGACGCCAACGGGAAAGTGCCGGTGAGTGGCCCAGCGGTGAGCAGGTTTCTGTTGCCGAGCGGAGGATTGCAGCAACCGTACTTCGACATTGCGAGCGCAGGATGGCAGCAGCGTATTGGCGCGAACATGATCGTATCGGCGGAGTTGCTGGCGCGCGATGAGCATCACGGATTGGTCTTCGAGACGGCGACTCCGGGGCAGATCGGCAGTGACTTTTTGCTGCGGACTTCGCGGCGCGACAAATATCGCGGTGTGACTCTGTCGGCGCGCCGACAATTCGCAAACGGCACGGTACTGTTTGCAACCTACACGCGATCGCGAGCGCGCACGGATCAGGTTTTGGATCCAACGCTGGGTGCGTTGTACTTCGCGCCGCAGGAATCGGGACCATTGGCGTGGGACGCGCCCAACCGGTTCTTGTCTTGGGGAAGTGTGCCGACTCCGGTGTGGGGAATTCTATTCTCCTACTTCCTGGAGTACCGCACCGGCTATCCATTCAGCTCGGTGAACCAACAGCAGTTCCTGATTGGAACGCCGAACGGCTTGCGCTTCCCGTCGTACACCAATCTCAATGTTGGTTTCGAGAAGAAGTTTCACTTTCGCGGGTACATCTTCGCAGCCCGATTGGCAGTGGTAAATATTCTGAGCGGGCATAACGCCAACACGGTGGTGAACAATGTGGATGCGCCAAACTACCTCACGTTTTATGGCGGGCAAGGGCGAGCAGTCACGGGTCGGCTGCGATTTGTGGGGCGGAAGTGAGAGACAGCATTGATATAAAGTATTACTTTCAATGAGCTATTCAACGAGTTCAGGAGTCTAGCTGCTCTTGTCTCCGCGAATTTGCGCGCTTAAAGTTCTAGTTTAGGTGAGAGATTTTTTGCGAGCTGTGTCGAGACTGGACTTTGCAGTTCGACTACTTGCTAGGAGGCAACGCCGAAATGCAATTTCTACTATTGATCTACCACCAAGAGGCCAACGAAGAAAAAATGACCGAGAGCGAGCTAGGTGCGATGCATCAGGAGTATCGTGAACTCGTAGGGGATTTGCAATCCAAGAAGCAGTACGTAGGCGGGAACCCTTTGAAGCCGACTAGCACGGCCACCACGGTACGGTTGCGGGACGGAAAGAAGTTGGTCACTGACGGACCGTTCGCAGAGACCAAGGAGCAATTAGGCGGCTACTTCCTGGTGGAAGCGCATAACTTGGACGAGGCCATCGCCATGGCTGAGCGCATACCGGCGGCACGAACCGGGTCCATCGAGGTGCGCCCTATCCAGCCACTGGCCCAGCAAGTTACGGCCTGAGCGTGATTGTCGAATTCCGGCGACGCCGTTCGACTAGCTTCTAGGAGGCAACACCATGCAATTTCTATTATTGATTCACGTGCAGGAATCCGGTTGGGACGCCCTGACGCCCGAGCAGCAAGCGGCAGGGTCGCAGTTGTATGCCAAGTACCAACAGGAACTGCAAGACAAGAAGCACTACTTGGGTGGGAATCGGTTGACGCGCTCCAGCAACACCACCACGGTGAAGGTGCGCGATGGCAAGCAACTCGTCACCGACGGGCCGTATGCCGAAGCGAAGGAACAGATCGGCGGCTACTACCTGATCGAAGCAAAGGACCCGAAGGAAGCCGTGGCGTTGGCAGCGCAATGTCCGGGTGCGCATCACGGCACCGTGGAAGTGCGGCCCATCTTCGCCATGGGACAAGCGCAGACGGCGCGGTAAGGAAACGCGTAAGTGGTCGGCGCGGTCGGTCGTTGCAAGGGATGATGCCCTGACTCATTTATGGACTTCGAGAAACTCCATCGTGAAGAGTCGGGGCGCATCCTGGCGACGCTGATCCGGTTGCTAGGCGACTTTGATGTTGCAGAAGAGGCGCTGCAGGAAGCCTACACAGTGGCGCTGCAGAAATGGCCGGTGGAGGGGACGCCGGCCAATCCGCGCGCATGGCTGATCAGCACGGCGCGGCACAAAGCGATTGACCGGCTGCGGCGTCGGCAAAATTTCCAGACCAAACAGGAAGAGATAGCGTGGACGGCGGCACGAAGTGAATCGCCCGCGAGTGATGCGGAGGAGAACGTGTTTCCGGACGACCAGTTGCGGCTGATCTTCACGTGTTGCCACCCCTCGCTAGCCGTGGAAACGCAGGTGGCGCTGACGCTGCGGACGATTTGCGGGCTGAGCACAGAGGAAATTTCGCGAGCGTTTCTGATCCCCGTGGTCTCCATGGCACAGCGATTGGTGCGCGCGAAAAAGAAAATTCGCGAGGCCGGAATTCCCTACGTGGTGCCGGCGCGGGAGGATCTGACGGAACGCATTGAATCCGTGCTGCTAGTCGTTTACCTAATTTTTAACGAGGGTTATCTGGCGAGTTCCGGCGATGCGCTGGTGCGCAAGGAATTATGCGCTGAGGCGATAAGTTTGGGGCGCATGATGTGCGAATTACTGCCAGGCGAGGCGGAAGCGCGGGCCCTGCTGGGATTGATGTTGCTGCAGGATTCACGGCGCGATGCGCGGGTAAGTGCGGAAGGGGAATTGGTGCTTCTCGACGAGCAGGATCGAGCGCGGTGGGACTCTAAGGAGATTGCGGAAGGCACGCGACTAACGGAATCGGCGTTGCGCGGCGGGGCGAGCGGGATTTATGCGCTGCAGGCTTCGATTGCCGCGTTGCACGCGAACGCGAAAGCGCCAGCAGAGACCGATTGGAAGCAGATAGCGGGGCTGTACGCGTTGATGTGGAACATGAATCCTTCGCCAGTGGTCGCAGTAAATCGCGCGGTGGCGGTGGCGATGGCGGATGGACCGGAAGCGGGCTTAGCGCTGCTAGACGAATTGGAAATCGCCGGGGAGCTAGCGGAATTTCACCTATTGCCGGCGGCACGCGCGGATTTGTTACGGCGCCTCGGAAGGATGGAAGACGCACGAACCGCATACGAGCGAGCGCTTAGCCTGGCGACAAATGATGTGGAAAGAAGATTCTTGCGAAGGCGATTGGTGGAGATTGGATGAACGTTGTCAGGAGAAGCCTCTATTGCTGCGGCGACGCATGGCAGCGAGACTTGCTATGCTGGGTGCGAGCGAGTGGGGGCGATCATGACACGGAATCTGCAAGTGGAAGATGTGAAGGAAATCGTGCAGCAAGCGAAGAGCGTAGATGGCGATCCGATGGGAGTCGTGACGCGAATTTTCCAGGGACTGGGGGACAGCGCCGCGGTAACGGGCGATGTTCTGCAACAAGGTTTAACGGAATCCGGGATTGCGATACCGCGCGAGGCACAGGAGATTTTTCGGGGCGTACAGTCGGTGAGCAAAGATGGCGATCAGGTGAAGGTGCAATTGGTGTCGCAGATGCAGCCGGAAGTGCGCGGAACGGCGCTTCGATTGGGGCCGGCGATCACGTTTGCGGTGCAGAATTTTCCGGATGGAATGGCGATGGCGGACATTGCGGGCGTGTCGGTGAATAAGTTTGTGTGGATCGATGTGCAGCGGGTGCAGTATCACAGCACACCGGGGAAACGGTCGGTGCGGGTGGACACGAATTTCGGTGGGAAGGAATTTGCGTTGCCGTAGGACGCGAAATCCGTCGTTGCGAGCGAAGCGAGGAATTTCTCTTCGATTGCTGCTACGTTGGGAGTATGGCCAGGAATGGCTGTGCCACTCGCGTTACTTCCATGCGCCTAGCAACCGGCGCGTCTGAACAAGTTGGGCTATGTGGTAGGCGTTATGGTCGGCCAGGAGCAGGGATTTGTTGTGCAGCGATTCGTTCTTGGCGTGAGGAATAGGGGCCAAGAGATCGGTGGACGGATCGTTGACGACGGCGACTAGCTTCTTCATATCTTTGTGG
>DASXLU010000362.1:0-4087 GCA_036496065.1 Candidatus Acidiferrum sp. | reverse complement strand
CGCGAGTCTCCAATAGCCGAATTACAGGTGTAGGTACTTCAATTGCTGTAAATAGAACTAAGCACCTAGAACCAAAATGGGAAATCTCGAAAAAAGCTCACGGCGGAAGCGCGTATTGATGGCTGCAGGAATAGCTATCCTTGTCGCTTTCGCTTCTTTCTATCTGCACCGCGGTCACGCTTACGAGGCTGCGGCCGCAGCGCCGTTATCTCATGAAAACCTAGACCAAGCTCTTTCCGAGTCAACTAGCCTGAACCTCACTCTGAGTTTCGCAACGCCCGAGCGCTCGGTCTGGCCCTATTCGGTGGTCCCGGGAGGTGCCCGAAGCGGCACGGAACTCCAAGATGCTTTGTCTCGCGACCCTGTCGCCGCAGCGCATTATGCTGGCTTCAACGCGAAGTCCACGCGCGTTATTCGGCTCGCGAGCGATCGTCAAGCTTTCGTTTCTTACCGCCTGGGTAATCGGATTTACTGGACCGCGCACAAAGTGACTCTTCACGCTGGTGAAATGCTCTTGTCGGATGGCAAGAATTTAGCGCGTACGCGTTGTGGCAATCGTTTATCGGAATCGCCGGTCGCACCGACACATCCTGCCGAGCCTCCCGCATCTGTTATGAATGCTCCGATCGCGCCGCGATTTCCGGAACTGGGCCTGGAACCTCTTGCCGGTGATCCAGTGTGGATCGACAGTCCCTTCACCGTTGCATCGCTTTCTAACAGACCAGTGTTAGACACGTCCCCATCGCCGAACGGAAATCCGCTTTTCCCGTACTCGCCGCCCTTTTCGGCGTTCGTCCCAACAAATCTGAGCTCAGGGCCAGTTGGATCAATTGTTCCTCCAGCGGGACCGCCGGTAGGCACGCCAGAACCTGCAAGTTGGCAGATATTGCTAGTCGGTGTCGCGGGCGTCGCCTTGTTTTTGAAGCTTCGCCGCTCTTAGATTCACAAAAAAGCGGCCCCGCACCTCACATTTCGTGCCGAAATCCGTCTAAAAAGAGCTCGGAATGACATCAAATCGACACCAAATCGATCTGTTTTGTGGCGTTTAAAGCCTGAAAACTACCCATCCGATGAAACGAACTTTACCTAAGCACATCTAAGGGTTAGAAGTTAAAATTCCTCTAATGGAACAGGCGCCCAAACTTACCCCGTTCTCTGTCTTAGGGGACGCAAGCCCGGCATCCGGCACAGTGTTTGTGGCTCAGCCCGAACAGGCCGAGACGCTGACGCTACTATACGACGTGAGCCATGAGCTCACTTCGATCCTCGACCGAGAGGAATTGCTGCGTCGCATCGCCGAACGTGTAAAAAAGCTCGTCAATTATCATGCCTTCACGGTCATGCTCTGGAATGAATCGGAACAGCAACTCGAGAGCGTTTTTTCCATGCGCTACGGGGACACTCTTCCGGCGCGCGTCCGGATGCCGTTTAACCAAGGCATCACCGGAACAGCCGCTGCCGAACGCCGAATCATTCGCGTGGATGATGTGCGGCTCGATCCCAGGTATCTGGCATGCAGCACCGAAATCAACGTGCGGTCCGAACTTGTCGTGCCGCTCCTCCTGCAAAATCGCCTGATCGGCGTGCTCGATCTGGAGAGCACGGAGCTTGGCGCATTCACGGTGGAGCACGAACGTCTGCTGAACATTCTCGGTTCGTATATCGCTGTGGCGCTAGAGAATTCGCGCCTCTTCGCCGAGACCCGCGAAACGCAAAGTCGTATGCAGAACGACTTGGATACCGCGCGCGAAATTCAGCGGCAGCTTCTGCCGACCGGTGCGCGCGAAGTGCCTGGCCTGGATCTCGCTACCGCGTACATTCCCGCACGCGAACTGGGCGGCGATTTCTACGATCTGCTTCCGTATGGCGTCGGGCGGCTGGCGATTGCCAATGGCGACGTTTCCGGCAAAGGCACAGCTGCCGCGCTGTATGGCTCGTTGGCGATTGGCATCTTGCGGGAAATGGTCAACGATCGCGAATCTTCGCCATCGGAAATGCTCGCGCTGCTGAACGGGCGATTGCTCTCCGCTCGCCTCGACGCACGTTTCATCGCCATGCACTTTGCCGTGTACGATGCTGCGCTTCGCGAACTGAGCATCGGCAATGCCGGCGGCACGCTCCCAATCTTGGTGCGCCGCGGCGAAGTCACCGAAATCCAGGTGCGCGGAGTTCCTCTGGGCATGCTTCCCGACGTCGACTACGAGGAAGTCACAATTAATCTCTTGCCGGGTGACGTAGTGGTGTTTGCGTCCGATGGCATCCAGGAGTCCACCAACCGCGATGATGAAGAGTTCGGCGTCGAGCGCCTGAAGGATCTCCTGGCGAAGGTGCAGCCTTCCGATCCCGGCTACACCATCGCGCAAAAAATCGTAAAAGCCACCGACGAACATTCCGGCACAGGCCGTCCGCCGCACGACGACCGGACTCTCTTGATTCTCCGCTTCACCGACGAAACCGCATCTGACTTCAGCAAACTCCCGATTATCTACTAGCAGTACAAATTGCCAGCCAGCCACGAAAGCCGCGGCTTGTCCACCTGGCAACGCCCATGGATTTGGAGAAATTCATACCGCCGCATATCCAATAGCGTGCTTTTCTGCATCGAAAGAGACGTATGGCAACCGCAAACGAACTGCCCTTGGCGGTGGTATCCGGCAACCGGATCGGACTATGGACAGAGTTGATCGTGGTATTTTTGTTCCTTCCGCTTCTGATTTATGCGGGAGCGCTGCCGAACTGGCCAATTCCCTTGCTCCTGATAGTCGCGGGTTACGCGTTTTGGATACTTCGGCGGGATGGCGCTTTCGAATCCGTCCGCTTGGTGCGGTTTCGCAGTGTTTGGTCCGGCCTTGGCCGTGTCCTGCTTCGTGACGCGCTTCTCATGGCGATCATCGGTGTTGGCGTTTGGCGTTTTGCCCCACGCCTGCTTTTCTCTATGGTCGAACGGAACCCGGTTCTTTGGGCAGCGATTCTCGTGCTTTACCCGCTCCTTTCGGTTTACCCGCAGGAGCTTCTTTTTCGCGGGTTCTTTTTTCACCGGTACGAGCCGCTGTTTGGTTCCGGATCTGCCATGATCATCGCAAGCGCGGCGGCTTTCAGTTTTGTACACATCATTTTTGGCAATTGGCTCGCGGTAGCGCTCACGTTTATCGGTGGCGTTCTGTTCTCGCTAACCTATCGCAAGTCCGGCTCGCTCAATCCGGTATGCCTGGAACATGCCCTGTTTGGCAATTTCCTGTTCACCATCGGACTCGGCCAGTTCTTCTATCACGCCTATCGCCTGTAACGCCCAATTCTATTTCGGCCCCGAGCAAAAACGACTTACCGCCAATCTCTCTTTTCAATCATTTCGTTTTGTTTATATAAAATTGCGCTATCATTTGCTAACCTTATAGCTAAAACCAATGCCTCGCCACCAAATCTTTCCTGCCGCGCCATTTCGCGAAAAGCCACGTTCGCGTTTCTTGCTGTTCGATCGCGCCATCCTGGTTGTGGTGCGCCGCCTGGTCGTCCCGGTTCTGCTTTTTCTATTGTTTGTCTTGGGCTGCGTGCTCTCCTACATGCGCCTCGAGCATCTCAGTTTCGCCGATGCCCTTTTCTGGGTTGCGCACCCCCACGCCATCGAATACCACCAGGTCTGCACTGCCACCAAGTATTTCTCGCTGTTTGTGGCCGCTGGGATTTTCGCTTTCGAAATCTGGTTCGCGGAAAGAATCCTGCTCACGTTCATTGGCCACCAGGGCCGGGAGGTCTGGAAATCCATGCTCAACGAAATGAATCTGGAACGCGTGCGCGACCACTTCATCATCTGCGGCTATGGCCAGGTGGGACGCACCGTAATCGAACAGCTCAATCGCGCCCAAATTCCCTACGTGCTCGTCGAAACCAATGAAGGCCTGTATCGCCAACTGCTGCAGGAAGGAGCGCTGGTCATTCAGGGCGATGCCAAACGCCACAGTGTTCTGCAGGAAGCCGGCATCGCCCGCGCCCGCGGGCTTTGCGTAGTAATCGACAATGATGCCGATAATCTCTACATCACCGTCACCGCAAAAGCCTTGAATCCCGCGCTCAAAGTCATCACTCGCGC
>DASXLU010000361.1:0-5588 GCA_036496065.1 Candidatus Acidiferrum sp. | reverse complement strand
GGATGTGATAATGTTTTCGGTTCGCTTGTGCGTGCGGGTTGTGATGTGCGTCGGCGCGCGTCGAAACTGGGGGAGTTTTCACCACAGAGAGCACAAAGAGCACAGAGAAGATAATCGAAGTGCATGAAATTAAGCGCAGTCAGAATTGGCTGGGCTGGAGGGGCTAAGTATGAAGAGCGCGTACAACGGAGTAGCGGTGCCGGCGAATGGTAAAGGCATCGGCTACGAGAACGGCAAATTGCAGGTACCCGACAATCCGATCATCCCGTTTATCGAAGGCGACGGCACCGGTCGCGATATTTGGAAGGCTTCGCGGCGAGTGTTCGATGCGGCCGTGGAAAAGGCCTACGGCGGAAAGCGCCATGTGGTGTGGTTTGAGGTGTTCGCCGGCGAGAAGGCTTTCAATACCTTCAAGGAATGGCTTCCTGACGATACGGTTGAGGCCGCGCGGGATTTTCGCGTGTCGCTGAAGGGTCCGTTGACGACGCCGGTGGGTGGCGGAATTCGTTCGTTGAATGTGGCGTTGCGGCAGATTCTGGATCTGTACGCGTGCATGCGGCCGGTGCGTTATTTTCAGGGAGTTCCCTCCCCCGTGCGCGAGCCCGAAAAAATGGATGTGGTCATCTTTCGCGAAAACACCGAGGACGTGTACATCGGGATTGAATGGAAGAGCGGAACGCCCGAAGTGAAAAAGTTGCTCGAGTTTCTGAATGGGGAAATGCTGAAGGGCGGCAAAAAACAGATTCGTATGGATTCGGGAGTTGGGATCAAGCCGATTTCGCCGTTCGGAACGAAGCGCCTGGTACGGCGAGCGATTCAGTATGCATTGGACAATAAGCGGCCGACCGTAACGCTGGTGCACAAGGGAAACATCATGAAGTTCACGGAAGGCGCATTCCGCGACTGGGGATACGACCTGGCGCGCGAAGAATTCCGCAGCCAGACTGTGACGGAACGCGAGAGCTGGATCTTGGACAATCTGGACAAGAATCCGGGCCTCACCGTTGAACAAAACGCGGCAATGATCGAACCGGGGCTGGAACAAGCTACGGAAGACTTCAAGAAGACGATCTATGCGGAAGTGAAGCGAACGCTTGATGCGATTGGCGCAACGCACGGCAAGGGTCAGTGGAAGCAGAAGCTGATGGTGAATGACCGGATCGCCGACAGCGTGTTCCAGCAGATGCTGCTGCGGCCGAACGAATACAGCGTGCTGGCAACCCCGAACCTGAACGGCGATTACCTCAGCGATGCTTGCGCGGCGCAGGTGGGCGGACTGGGCATCGCGCCGGGATCGAACATTGGCGACGGCTACGGCGTGTTTGAGGCGACACATGGCACGGCGCCGAAATATGCGGACAAAGACGTGATCAATCCGAGTTCGGTGATGCTGTCGGGCGCGATGATGTTCGAATTTTTGGGATGGAAGGAAGCGAAGAAGCTGATCGAAGATGGCATCGCCCGGACCATTCAGCAGAAGCGCGTGACGTATGACCTGGAGCGCTTGATGACCGGCGGGACGAAGGTCGGAACGGCGGCGTTTGCCGGCGCGATCATTGAGAACATGCAAGGGATGGCGGTGGCGAAGTAAATTTTCTAAAGGCTAAAGATTTAACGCAGAGGTCCGCAGAGACGCAGAGGGCGCAGAGAAACAGGATTGCCACGCTTCGCCGGCTTCGCGAAGAATGGGACAGCGAGCGGAGGGCAGCGGATTTGGAGTGCACAAGGAGAGGCGAATGGGACGGAAGAAAGTAACGGTGGTGGGGGGAGGATTCGTTGGGTCGACGACGGCGCAGCGAATTGTGGACACGGAGCTGGCTGATGTGGTGCTGACGGACATCCTGGAGGGGCCGCCGGCAGGCAAGGCGCTGGACATGATGCAGTCGGCCAAAGTTACGGGAACCAGCTCGAGCGTAATCGGAGTTTCGACAGCGTCCGGCGACTACAGCTTAACCGCGGGCAGCGACGTTGTGGTGATCACCGCCGGATTTCCCCGCAAGCCAGGGATGAGTCGCGACGACCTGCTGAAGGCGAACTACGACGTGGTGAAGGCCGTCGTCGAGCAGATCATGAAGCATTCGCCGCATTGCATCATCGTGGTGGTGACGAATCCGCTGGACGCGATGGCGCAGGCCGCCTGGAAGGTCAGCGGATTGCCGAAGAGCCGCGTGCTGGGAATGGCGGGAGTGCTGGACTCCGCGCGCATGAGCGCATTTGTGGCGATGGAATTGAATGTTAGCGTGGAAAACGTGCAGTCCTTCGTGTTGGGCGGGCATGGCGATGACATGGTGCCGCTGCCCCGCTACTCGACAGTGGCCGGAATTCCGCTGCCGGAGTTGCTGCCGAAGGAAAAAATTGATGCGATCGTGGAACGAACCCGCAAGGGCGGAGCCGAGATCGTGAACCTGCTGAAAACCGGGTCCGCTTACTACGCGCCGTCGGCAGCGACGATGGCGATGGTGGAAGCAATTCTGAAGGACAAGAAGAAAATTTTGCCATGCGCGACGTATCTCGAGGGTGAATACGGGATCAATGGGCTATTCGTAGGAGTGCCGGTGAAGCTGGGCTCGGGTGGCGCGGAAGAAATCATCGAGATTAAGCTGACGCCGGAGGAAAATGCGGCGCTGCAGAAATCGGCGGGCTCGGTGAGGGAACTGGTGACCGTTCTCGGGATATAGGCACGCGACCGGATGGAATTGGGCAGGCTGGTTTTAGAGGCGGAAGAGAGATTCATCGCGCAAAATTAGCGCGCGATGGCGTAGACATCCTCACTTCGTTCGGAATGACGGGTTGGTTGTAAGTGTTTTGTGAAAAAAGGGGCGCGAGAATGCGTCCCTTTTTCCCTTATTGGATAGGCAAAATTCTTAGTTACTGCTCCGTTCCCGCCTCGCACGCATCCTACGAGGTGAGCGATTTGTTCGCTATTATGTAAGGAACCCAACTGGACCGGTCTGGGAAGACGAGATAGCAGTTAAGGTGACTGTGGCCGAGAGACTGTTACGAACGGAATCTTTCACCACCAAGGCTCGGCGCTCGATGTTTGGCGCCGGATGCATTGGCCTGCTCTGTTTGACCTTGAATGCCTGCCCTGTCCGGGCCCAATCCTGGCAACTCCCGAACCTGGAGCAACAAAACAACACCACTGCAATCGCCGTGGTTGGCGTTTCCGCGAGTCAGCAGCCCGCGGAGCAACAGTCGCCGGGACGAATCAGCGGAAACGTTGTCGACCGCACTGGAGTGGCGATCGCCAGAGCAAAGGTAACCCTCACCCGCGACGGTCAGCCCTCCAAGCAGGAAACTCTCTGCGACAACGATGGGCAATATTCGTTTGCTGACGTGCCTCCTGGCCTTTTCCATCTGACGATTACCGCAGAAGGATTCGCAGCACAAAATTTCTCTGGAACGCTGCATCCTGGGGAAATCGATATTGTGCCGCAGATCGTTTTGGTGATTGCCACGGCGATCACCGAGATCCGGGTAGAGCCGCCGCAAGAGGAAATAGCCGAAGCGCAGATCAAAGAACAAGAGAAGCAGCGCGCACTGGGCTTCATCCCCAATTTTTATGTGAGCTATATTCCCAATGCCGCGCCGCTCAACCCTAAACAAAAGTTTGAGCTGGCCTGGAAGTCGCTTGTCGATCCGGTCAACTTCGGCTTGACCGGCGCTGTAGCGGGTATCCAGCAAGGGCGGGATGATTTTCATGGATACGGACAGGGTGTCGAGGGCTACGCAAAACGCTATGGCGCCGCGTATATGGATGGAGTGACCGGCACACTGATCGGCAGCGCGATTCTGCCATCGCTACTGAAGCAAGATCCCCGCTATTTCTACAAGGGAACGGGCACGGTACGTTCGCGCTTTATGTATGCCGTAGCCAATTCGGTGATCTGCAAAGGCGACAATGGGCATTGGCAGCCCAATTATTCGGCAATTGCGGGAGGCATCGCAGCGGGGGGTATTTCGAACCTGTACTATCCGGCGACGGATCGCAATGGAGTCGAGTTGACGTTTGAAAACGCACTGCTGGGAATCGGGGCTTCGGCCGCGGCTAACATTCTGCAGGAATTCGTGATCAAGAAAGTCACTCCGAATCTCCCGAACCATGATCCGGGGAAGACGCTGAACAATATCAGCAGGCTCGTTCTAGGCCCGTTTGTACGTGAAGGCGAATAGCGCCGCGTAAAGCGCAAGTCGGCAAGTTCTCACTGTGGTAGACTCCGCCTCAGGAGACAGACTATGCGACTAAGAATGTTTCCGGCCTCGTGTGCCCTCGTTTTATTGATCTGCAGTTCGCGTCCGGCGAACGGTCAGACTCATTCTCTTCCCCAACCAATTCAGCTTCTGCTCGAAGATATGCAACCACCGCAGAAGTTGCCCGAAATCTCCAAGTCCGAGAAAACTTCCATCGAAGCGCTGGGTAAGTCTGCAGGATCAGACTCATCCGCAATCGTTCGGACGAAAGAAACGCCGCGGTTGTGGCAAGAAACCGCGAAGCAAAAAACTCTTTCGCGAGACGAGTCCAACGATTGCGCACACATCACCATTTACAAGGCTCCTGAAATGGATTCCAGCATGATTCAGGCTGTGCCAAAAGAATTCGTGAGCAATATGCCCAAGCTGAGAGGATCACAACCGTGTTGCGGCGATCTGCCGCCCGAATCCCTCAATTCCCAGGCTAAACCGTTCGATCCCAAGGGCCATCTCCTGCCCGCTACTGGAAAGCCCGAATATAAGCTGGTGCCCTGAGGGGTCGAGCGCCGAGAGGTACGTCATGACGCAAACTATGATGGGGATTTTGGTGTTGGCGGGAATCGCCGTCGTGACATCCGTGTTCGTGGCAGTGTTTGTGATGATCACCATACAACGGATGCGGAAACGTGATTACCCGCGTCGCACGGCACGGAAATTCGGCATTTCGCCGCTCAGACTTCGTTAGAAGAGTGAAGTGCGATGCGTCTAGCGTTCCGCAAGTGAATCTGGCGGAGATGGGGCGCAGCATGCCGCGCCCCTGCCCGCAAAGAGAAGTCGCGTGGCGTTAGAAGCCGAACAACTTCCCTGCTCCGATCACCAGCACCAGCGTGAATGCGGCAATTGCGACTTCCCCGATGAAGCCGACGGCAAAGGGACGTAACCCTTGCTTGCGCATTTCGCGGAAATTGGTGCGGAGCCCTACTCCTGCAAAAGTAAGCAGGAATGCCCAACGAGAGAGATTGGCCAGTGAAGTATTTTGATCCTTGGTGAAAAAGCCGAGTGTGGCCAGCAGCGAAACCAGCAAGAATCCCAGAACAAATTTCGGGAATTTCTGCCAGAGAAAGGCGGCCTTGTTGGTAACGACCTTGGCTTGGCCTTGGCTGGCCCAGTAGATCGCATACGCCAGCACGACAAAGCCGATGAGAGCGTTGCGGGTTGTCTTCGTAAGCACGGCGAGCTTAGCAGCGGCGTCGGAGTACAAAGCGCCCGCTGCCGTTGCCTCGGCGGTGTTGTCGACTGCAAGGCCCGACCAGAGACCGTAGGCGTGGTCGCTGAGATGGAGGAAATGGCCGATCAGCGGGAAGGTAAAGAGGGCGATAGCGCCCAGCGCGAGAATA
>DASXLU010000360.1:0-3239 GCA_036496065.1 Candidatus Acidiferrum sp. | reverse complement strand
GCCGCGCAGCGTATCGCGGATTTGTACTACGCCGGAATGTTTGTTCTCCGGAGGCTCCAGTGCGCCGACGAAGCCGAGATAGATGATGCGGCACGTATTCTCCCGGTCATCGACGAAGGCGTCCTTGGAGGCAGCGCGAGGGTCAGCACGAAGGATTCGGGGGCTTGCCGACACAAAGCAAAGTAGGAACGCTAGAAGAGCTACAGTCTTGTGCGTGGAATCGCGAACGAGGCGAGCGGGCGAAGAACTCACCGACTGGCTATTTCTTGGACGCAAGGCTTTGTCATGCATCGTACATACTAGAGTCCGGCAGAGGCGCCGTCAATTCGAGAAAGCTGCACCGTTGCTGACCCGAATTTGCTTTGTGCGGTCTGGGCACCTATCCTAACGGCCCATAACCGAAGCCATTGAAACACGGAGTGTCCATGAAGAATCTGGTGCTGCTTGGATTGGCGTTAAGCATTGTCGGCTGCTCGAAGAGTTCTCAGCCACAGAATCCTGAGCCAACCGCACGGCCGGAGGCGACAAGCAGTTCCGGAGCGACCCCTCAGCCCAGCGCGAACGTGACGAAAACAGAAGCTGTGTCGCCCGCAGGCGGCCAAGGCGTGAAAACCGAAATGCGCAACGTGCTGTTTCATCTGACGACCAAAGCCGCCGCGCATATCGACACGCTATCCGGAGAACTGTGGCCGGCGGGCAAGAATGACATGCCGGTATTTGACGACAAAACGTCCTTCGAGGTGCGCGTAGCGAATGGAAAAATCTGGATCACTACAGATGCGTTAGCGGAAATAATGAATCGCTACGTCTTTGCCGCCAAGGACGCGCCGTTGAAGGATCTGTCGATTTCGATCAAGGATCAAAAGCTGGACATTAAAGGGAAATTGCACGGCAAAGGAGACATTTCCTTCGAAACCTCGGGAACCGTAACCGTGAATGGCGACGGGCGGCTGCGCGTTCATACCGAAAAAGTGAAGGCGCTGCACGTACCGGTGAAAGGCATGATGGGGTTGCTTGGCATCGAGCTCGCTACCGTGCTGAACACCAGCAAGATCGACGGTCTCGACACAGACAAGAATGACCTGCTGATGGATCTTGGTGGACTGTTGCCGCCTCCGCATATCCGCGGAAAAGTGACTAGGGTTGCGGTGGAAGGTAATCGGATAGTGACGCTGTTCGGAGACGGAGGAAAAAGCGCGGCAGCTGCGGCGGCACAAGAGAAGGACAAGAATTACATGTCTTTCCAGGGTAATCGCGTAAGGTTTGGCAAGCTTACGATGGAAAACACAGATCTTCTTTTGCTGGATCTGGATCCGGCAGATCCGCTGGATTGGAATCAAGATCGATACAAGGACCAACTGGTAGCGGGCTATTCGAAAATCAATAGCGCATTTGGATTGCGGTCGTACGTAAAGGATTTCGCGAAACTGCCGCGGGCCGGAGCGCCGCAGCCCGACACTGTGCCGACAGACTGAGACTTGGCATCGCGAGCTACAAATCTCTGAAGCGAAGAAGCTTTAATTGAGCCGATGACGCAATTCATTCGCCCGTGTAGTAGCCGTCTCTGGCGTGCACGACAAGGTCTTTGTTGTTCGTGGTGAGTTGGATTTTGTGATAGCCGGAGCCGGTATTTTTGTCCGGGGTGTAGCCCAAACTGTATTGATTGCGTAGTTCTTCTTCGATTTCCGCGTAAATCTTCTCGACGGTTTCTTTCTTGGAAACTTCGAACAAGCGGCCACCCGTTTGTTTCGAAATTTCGTCAAGAACTTTCTTGCCGTCGGGCCGCTCTTCCTGTGGCCTGCCACCACCATGCCGCCCACCGCCGCCATATGGCCCCATGGAGAAGCCGCCACGGCCGCCGCCATATCCGCCCTCGTCGTCCTTGAACAGGATGGAATAGACCACCGTATCGGCGCGCTGCGCGGTGGCAATCGCGGTGGTTAGGCTCTCCTTGCTGCCGTGGTCGACACCATCGGAGAGAATGATCAGGGCCTTGCGGCCCTGCTGTTTGCCCATGAGTTCGTCGGCTGCGAGATAGATGGCGTCGTAGAGCAGCGTTCCTGCGCCTCCACGATGAGAACCGCGGCCACCTCCGCCGCCTCGGCCTCCAGCGCCGCCGTAGCCGCCTCCGCCACCCCCACCTCCCCCAGGGTTACCGTTACCGCCACGATTAGCATCAGGTTGAGGAGTCTGCAGAGATTGCAGGGCAGCTTGCAGCTTTGGTCGGGCCGGGGTGAAGTCCTGGAGCAACTCCACTTCCCTGTCGAAGTGGATGATGAACGCAAGATCCTTGTCTTCGCGGAGAAGATGGTCCAGAAAGCTGTAGCTGGCGCTGCGTTCGGGTTCGAGCACACGGCGCTGACTGAGGCTGGTATCGACGAGCAGGCCGAGGCGCAGCGGCACGTCGGTTTCGCGGACAAAATAGTTGATGGTTTGCGGGCGGCCATCTTCGACGAGAGTGAAGTCACCCTTGGATAAGTTCGAAACAATCTTGCCGTGCTTATCGCGAACTGTGGCCAGCACGCTGACGGTTTTCACCTGAACGACAATTTTGGGCGGCGTCGGTTGCTGCGCAGGCGCCGGAGAGGCTTGCTGCGACGATTGCGCCTGAGGCGTCGCCGCAGTTTGCGAGTAGGCCCGCGGAAGACAGCTCGGAAGGCACACCAACAACAATCCTGGAACTAACCGGAGATTTCTGCGGCAAAACATTCGGACCATATCGATTATTTCCACCAAATCTCTAGCGTAGGGTTCACGGATGAGAAGCTAGATTTCGGACTATTGGTTGTAAATCCGCGCATCGCAGTCCCCCAGCTCTGCCGTGAGAGGCAAGAGCGCACACCAGTGCCCAAGCGTCTTCTCTAAACAATTCCCCGAAAAACTAAAAATAGTTCCAGGTTTTGGCGCTGAAGATTTCTCGACAAAGGCTATGCATCGATTGCTCAGAGCTGTGCGGGTAGGGTAAACTGCGTCCCCAATGACTGACACTGCTTCGATGGTTGGCAGGACAATTTCTCACTATAGCGTTCAGGAAAAACTGGGTGGCGGCGGGATGGGCGTGGTCTATAAAGCCCAGGATACGCGACTCGGCCGCAACGTTGCGCTGAAGTTCCTTCCCGACGATATTTCTCAGGACAATCAGGCGATCGAGCGGTTCCGGCGAGAAGCGCGCGCGGCCTCTTCGCTGAATCATCCGAGCATCTGCACGATTCACGACGTGGGTGAATTCGAAGGACGCC
>DASXLU010000359.1:0-10499 GCA_036496065.1 Candidatus Acidiferrum sp. | reverse complement strand
GGCCGCAAGCGCATCACGCGAGCGGGTTAGGGCTTTCTCTTTCACGAGGAGTTGCTGGCGGGCGGCTTCCCACTCTTGCGGCGAAACGATCGGAGGAGTGTTGGTCGGGAGGGTTTTGCCGCGCTGACTATTTTTTTCTTCGCTTGTTGCCATTTTTATTTCTCCTTTATTTTTTGAAACAGACCCAGGCCACTCGCTTTGAAAAAGTTTCTGAACTTGGCTATGCAGACCGCTAGAATCCCTCCGGTGGATCCAACGCCGGCTACGGCGATTGCGGCGGTGCTGGCGATGCATGCTGGACACATTACGACCTCCTGTGAACTTCTAATGCGTGCGCGAATCGAGACGCTCTTTTAGCCGGGCGTGACTATGGCGCCAGCCTTGGGCGACGTTTCTGTCGTCTTCGCGAAGCAGGCCGAAAGCCTTGTGGTGAAATTTGATCAGGGTGCCGCCATCGACTTCGCTGAGGCGATACTGGAGATTGTTGGAGATGGGATAGGACATGATGAGCGGGCCGCAGATTTCGAGGAGAGTTGGGCGCTTGATGGCTTGCACGTGTCCCCAGAAATGGCCGTTGTCGTCGCCCAAGTCGCGGAACCATCGGCCACCAGGAAAAGGCTCGAGCTTCATCGGGAGTTTGTGGCCCTCGCCCACTTCCTGAAGCGGGCCGAGCTGCTCGAGCAGGGCAGAGAAGGTGACATCGATTGGCGCGCGCACATGAATTTCCTCGGCGATGTCGAGTGTCAGATCTTCCATCTTTGGTGAAAACGCGTTCATGTCTTTTCTCCCCACGGGCGGGATTGGATTTTGTTGGCCTGGGCTTCGGCCCGTTCCTTAACCTGAATTAGTTGATGCCGCCAGAAGCGCTGGAAGGTGCTGGTCCATTCGTAAAGAGGGCGGATGGCTTCGGCATTGGTGCGGTAGAGCTTCTGTCGGCCTTCGCGGCGAACGCGAACCAGGCCCACATCGCGCAACACGCGGAGATGCTTGGAGACGGAGGGCTGCTCCAAGCCAAGCTGGAGAACGATGTCTGCGACGGGCCGTTCCTGCAGGGCGAGGAAGCTGAGGATCTCCCGGCGACGAGGTTCGGCGATGGCGTTGAAGGCATCGGAAGTGGTAGCGGCGCGAGCCATGGGAGGATTATATGCCGATATGGGAATATGTCAAGTGATCGGGCATTGCAGTTAAACGAGGCCGGCGAGTAGGGCTTTTATAGAAGCGACAGAACGAGCTTCGTCAGGGGCTAAAGCTGCGACTTACAAACCTCAAGATGGTTTTAGGCGGTGAGTTGCTTTTGGAGGGCTTTGCCGCGGCGGAACCAAGGGCGTTCTAGGCGCTGCATGTAGCGAGGGAGGGTGCGCTTTTTGGCGGCGAGTTTGGCGGCCCATTCGCGGGCTTCGTCTTTCTTTCCGGAGAGGCGAAGAAAGTTGGCGTAGTTGAAGAGGGCTTCGGGCGTGGAGGAATTCTCTACGGAAGTCTGGAAGCATTGGGCAGCGTGGTCGAGGTCGCCGGTGAGAGCGTAGGCATCGGCAAGAAGGCCTATGGCACGGTAAAAGTCGAACTTTTGGTCTTTCGCGACGATTCGCTCGAGGTCGGGGATGGCAGCGGCGTAATCTCCCATGGCCAATGCGGATTTGGCGCGCAGATAGAAGGCATGCGGGGAGTCGCTGCGTGCGGCGATGGCGCGGTTCAGGGCTTCGCGGGCTTTGGCGTAGTTCTTGTTATCGAAGTAGAGATCGGCGAGCTCTTCGAGATTTCCTGCCGAGGGATTATCGAGAATCTGCATTTCGAGCTGCTTGATGCGCGACTTGCGCGAAAAGCCTTGAAAGGTGCCGCGCAGCAGACCCAAATCGGGGATGACTTCGGCGAGAATGTAGGCGCCGGCTCCAAGCACTCCTCCGATGATGATGATCCAGAGCCAATAATTTTCGGGACGCCGGCGAATGAAATGCCAGACGGCGAGACCCTGCAGGATCAGTCCCCAGGGATAAAAAAGATGAGTGAAGCCGCTCATAGTTGGGCGAACTCCGGGAGTAGTAGTTGCGTTACGTCATTCAATTCTACTGCAGCGCGAGAGGCCGACGCTGGGCATTGGGCCTAACTGTTACCTGTTCGTAGGGGCATTGGGCTGCGGTCGAGTCGCACAAAAAAGGCCCGCCTTCGCGGGCCTTTTTCTGCTGCTGCGCCTTGCGATGTGGATTAGCGGTGGCCGCCGCCGCCGGCGTGCATGCCGCCGCCGAAGCCGCCACCGTGGAAACCGCCGCCGGCCATGCCGCCCCGGAAGCCGCCGCGGAATCCACCTTGCGGTTCGAAACCGTGGCCGTAGGGGCCGTGCATTTCATTGAAATGGTGATAGGAGCGGCCAGGGAAGTAGCCGCGCCCACCGTAATAGCCGCCATATCCACCATAAAAGAAGGGCGAACCCCAGACAGCGAACGGTGAATAGAAGCCCCAGCCAAACGGGCTGTAGAAGATGCCGTCGCCGGGAATGAAGGTGTACGAGCCGAACCAGGGATCCCAATACCAGTTGGTGCCGGCCCATCCCGCGCCACCGTTCACATACATGCGAGCCTGATCGGCGCCAGCTTCGGCGAGATATCCGGAGCGCAAACCGGACCAACGATAGATGTCCGTATCGGCGTACATCTTGGTGTCGAAGTCGTGGGACTTCAGCTTCGTGTTGGTACTGAGGGCGACCAGATGATGATCGCCGACGCTGACTCGTTGATTTTGCGCGAAGACATCGGCTTTGCCTTTGAAGACGCGGACTTCGTTCTTCTGGGCGTCGAACTCGTACAAACCTTTTTGCAGTAACTTGACCGAGGCATCGTTCAAGTCGATGCGGATGTTGTTGTTCTTGCTGATGTCGGTGACCTCGACCATGGCCACGCCGCGATCGAGCGCGACTTCTGTGTTAGCCAAGTCTGGCGAAACCATTTTTGCCGACGAATTGTCACCCAAGCGAAGGAAGACACCTGGCGTCAGAAGGATTTCCACTTTGCCGGCCAGCGTGTTGACGACCTGGCCTTTTTCCAGGTCGATAGAGCCGACGGACTGCGGGCTGAGTGGTTGTCCGTCCGTGTTGGCCACACCCTCGACATAGTTGATGGCGCCGGGGCGCGGAGGGAGAGCGTTCTCGTTCGGAGGGTTTTGGTTCTGATACTGATCTTGCGGATTTTGGTTGGGCGGATACTGATGCTGCTGTTGCTGTGGGCCCTGCTGTTGTTGTTGATTCGGCGGGGCATTTTGCAATTGCTGATCCTGAGGATGTTGTGCCGCCCACGCGGATACGGACAGGATCGCGCCAAAAAATACAGCCCCGAGGGAACCGGAAATGATTGACTTAGCTGAGATTTTCATTGAATTTACTCACCTTCATATTGCCTACATATGATTAGATGCGTTGCGTCCTCGTTGGTAGCAATTCATTCGCGTTAGAGAATGGGCTGTAGAAACCGGAACGGGTTGTGGCACGTCTCATTAATGAGCGCGCACTTCTGTTGCTTTCACGCGCGAAATTTCCCTCCGCGAAACTCTCTCCGCCTTCCTGGAAGCTTCTCGCATGACGGTTTAAACACTTCACAATTGGAGTGGAATTGAAGATCGTGGTGGATGGGGCGCAGCAGTGCTGCGCCCCTACACGGAGGCGGATGGCTTTCTGCATGCAGATGGGGTGGTTGGCGAGATTCGAGTCAGTCTAAATTCCTACCTTCTCGCATGAGGGTTTAAACACTTCACAATTGGAGTGGAATTGAAGATCGTGGTGGATGGGGCGCAGCAGTGCTGCGCCCCTACACGGAGGCGGGTGCCGCACGAATGGGTCGTCAGAATGCGGAGCAGTATCGTGCCAGTTCGCAAACCGCGTTTTTGATCATCGATTATTTTTTCGGTGAGAGGATTTGATCGATTTGCTCGAGGTGATTCAGGTCGTGGCCTGCGAGCATGCGGACGATGTGCTCGACGGTTTCCTGGCCGCGTTCGGAATGCAAGCCGGATAGTTTCCATTGTTCCGGGGTGAGCGTTTTGTATAAGGCAAGATTGGTGTCGCGCAGAATGCGAAACTGTTCCAGGCATTTGCGCGGGTCGCGTTTTTCGTAGTGACCGGAGACTACCCAAGCGTCCTGATCATAAGCCTGAACGGGAGTGCCGGGAGCGGCAAGAATCGAGCGCACGCGCCAGCTAATCACGATTTCGACGTCGGCAAGGTGCGCGACAATTTCTGCTGGGGACCATTTGCCGGGCGCGGGGCGCTTGCGCAACTTGGTGGGGGACGACTTCTTCAGTAGACGAGCGAGCTTTGGTGCCGTCGCTGCCTGCACTTTCATGGGATTATGATCGCCGACTTTTCCCATGATTCGGTGAACATATTGCGGAATCGTTTCCTGCATACGAAGACCTCGCTTCCGAGGAATACTTCCGGCTAAATGCGAAAGTTGACCGAAGTGAATTGGAACGCGAACGAGCGCAAATCACCAGCGCCAAATTGCCTCAAGACAAGAAAAGGTGGTGAAAAGTTTTGCCCTTTGGCGAAGATCCATGCGAGGCGCCCGTGATTGCAAGTGCGGCAGTTTGAGAGTAGGCTCTGCGGCAGCCTGATTACCGGGCGCGCATGTCCGGCGCGACACGGCAGGGATTCTCGCCACGCCAGGCGGCCTCGTCTGGAGAAGGAAGATCACCATGTCCGTTTCACCGGCCCACAAGCTATTGTTCGGACGTCTGTATCACAGCATATGGAATGAACGGAGAATGGAGTACATCGAGCAAGTAATTGCGCCGACGCACGCACTGGGCGATCCAACGATAGCCGGAGGCGCAGTGGGGCCGAAGGCGTACCGCCGGCAAGTGGAGCGATTTCTGACGGGGCTGCCGGATCTGAAATTCACGGTGGACGAAACGATAAGCGAAAAGGATAAGTTGGTGGTGTACTGGACGATATCTGGAACGCACTTAGGCGAACTGATGGGAGTGCCGGCGACGCATCAAAAGGTAGCGTTCAGTGGAATTACGATCAACCAAATTGCGGACGGAAAGATTCTGGAATCCACGGTAATTTGGGATGGATTAGGGTTGTTGAAACAAATGGGAATAAGCCTTCCCGTACAGTTGGAAATGATGGTGGCCACGGCCGGTTGAGTTGAGATTCGAGTTAGTAGTTGACGTTTTCGTACCGTTCCCGCGAGACAACATTGCTACAAGCCCACCGCTATTGAACGATAGAAGCGCAACTTAGACTGCGGGTCTGGGTTGAATCGTTCAAGTAAGTTCCAAAGACAAATAAAGAGGAGAAAAGGCTTATGACGAAGTCAAAGCTGGTGTTGAGTTCGGTCCTCGGCGCGGCATTGTTGTGCGGCGGCATCGCGGTGGCGCAAATGCCCGAGCGGGATATCAACGGACACAAGCACCCAAATCTGGCGGCGGCGCAAAGGTTCTGCGACCAGGCATTCAATAAGATTTCCGCAGCGCAGCAAGCGAACGAATGGGACATGAACGGGCATGCGGCTAAAGCCAAGGAGTTGCTGGACCAGGCGAATCACGAGCTGAAGTTGGCGGCCGAGGCAGCGAACCACAAGTAAGGTGGTGCGGCAGACGTTCGATTTTGATTTGAGCCCCGGGCGGAAGATTTGGCCCGGGGTTTCTTTTTGGCGGAACAGAGTGAATATGCAATAGGCCGCGACACTGGGATTGCGTATGCTGTAGGCCCTGCCCAGTGGAGAATTCATGCCTTATTACGCACCGGAACTATTCTTCTGTTTAGTGCTTCTTCTGGGTGTATTGCCTTTTCATGCCGTCGGGCAAACGATTCCCGCCTCCAATCCGGATGGGCCCTCGGTACCGGTGCAGGTTTCCGATTTTGAGTTGGCGGCGCAGGGCACGAACGGCCGGGTGTCGGTTCCGGCGAGTGGTTCAGCCGGGAAACCGGAGTTTGCGGGTGATTCCAATGCCGCCGGAACAGCTACAGTGTTTCAGGATATCGACGCGCCAAGCGTACAAGCACGCAAGTTGATGGACTTTTTTTCGCTGACGCTGACGCAATTGTTGCAGAGGGCTGGCTTCGATGCGAGTCGCATGGAAGGCAGCGCGCCCGGATCGGGGGTGATGCTACGCGGCGTGTTTGCGGAAGTAGATCCGATGAGCCGGGTAAGGAAAGCGGTGTTGGGCAGCGCGTCGACGAGCACGAAATTCACGTTATATGTGGGGACGTTCAATCTGGCGCGGGCGGAACAGCCGTTGTATCAACTGGCGCCGGTGCAATCGCCGGACGCCCGGTTCGGGCCAGTGATTACACTGAACAACTACGTTCCTATGGATAAATTCGATTTGAACAAGAATCCAACGGAAGAAGATGTGCGCAAGATTTGCGGGCAAATCGTGAGCAACCTGGCGGGCTTGTTGAAGGCGAATCCGTCGGCGTTCGCGAACTGAGCGAGAAAAATCGAATCCAGGGTGGCTTCGAACCGCATCAAAGGATGCGAGGTCTTGTGTTACAGTACGATGCATTGTTCCTGAGAAGGATTCGGACGCCCGATAGGCAGGCGTCCTTTTGTGTAAAGAGATCTGGGCGAAATTAGGCGGGAAGGGGAGCACGGGATCATGCCAGCGGTAACGCATCCATATATGCGCCGGATTGCGAAACCCTTGGCCTGCCTGTTGGCAGTATTCGCGCTTTCGTTTTTGCTGCAGCTAGCCCCGCACTCGCACGCAAACGGTCATGATGAAGCGGCGTGCCGGTTGTGCCAGGTGGCGCATATTGGAGTGGCGCCAGCGGTTGTGGGGCCGACGATTTCCGCGCCACTGGTGACTTTAGAAATTATCGCTACGGTTGTTCCGGTCTTGCTGGCCGAATTTTTCTTCGAACAGTCCCCCTCGCGCGCGCCTCCACTTCAGGTCCTTTAGTTTCCAAGTTTCATCTAATAGGTGCATCGGCGAGTGCCGACGCGCCCCCGCTCTATTTGGGCGGTCCCCCTGAACCCACAACTATCGCTCCTAAGGGGCTCGGAGGAATTATGCGTAATGCATTTCGAGGAATAGGCGTACTGGTGGTGTGCCTGATGTGTTTTGCGGGCGTGGCCGCGGCACAGTTGGGAAATTCTGGAAGTATCGAGGGAGCGGTGAAGGATCCGTCGGGAGCCGCAGTGGCGAACGCGACGGTGGCAATAACCAACGTGGTCAGCGGATACACGCGCAACACGGCGAGCGGAGCGGATGGAACATTTCGATTTACGAACGTGCCGTTCAATCCGTATCACCTGACGGTAACGGCGACCGGGTTCGCGGGATTCACGCAAGACGTGGACGTGCGGTCGGCAGTGGCAACGAAGGTGGATGCGAGCCTGAAAGTGGGAACTGCAGTGACGTCGGTGACCGTGGAGTCTAACGGCAGCGACTTGCTAGAGAACGACCCAACGTTTCATACAGACGTAGACCGGGATTTATTCAAGAACGTACCGCTGGAGAGCGCGTCTTCGTCGGTGAGTTCGCTGGTGACACTGACGACGCCGGGCGTGGCTGCGGATTCGAATGGACTGTTTCATGGGCTGGGCGATCACGCGTCAAATTCGTTTTCGGTGGATGGGCAGCCAATTACGGATCAGCAGAGCAAAGTATTCTCGAACCAGATTCCGTCGGAGTCGATCCAGTCGCTGGAAGTTATTTCCGGCGCGCCGCCCGCGGAGTTTGGGGACAAGACAAGCCTGGTGATCAAGGTGACGACGCGGTCCGGGCTGGGAGTGCAGCCGATGCACGGCAGCGTGACAACGTCGTATGGAAGCTTTGGCACGCCAACTTTTTCCGCGGACATGGCGTACGGCGGAAAGAGTTGGGGAAATTTCATTGCGGTAAGCGGGTTGCAGTCGGGACGCTTTCTGGACCCACCGGAACATACGGCGCTGCACGACAAGGGGAATGAGGAAAACGTCTTTGACAGGTTCGACTATAAATTTTCGGAAGCGAACACGCTGCAATTGAATCTGGGCTATACGCGTTCGTGGTTCCAGACGCCGAATTCGTTCGACGCGCAGAATGCGGCCGGATGGACAGGGGTATGCGCGCCCGGACAGACCGTGTCGTGCGGCGGAGTGGGGCCGGATGGCGTGACAGTAGGAGCGCAGGATCAGCGCTCGAAGATTGGGACGTTCAACGTGGCGCCGAGTTTCGTGCATTTGATTGGCACGGAGGCGGTATTCACGATTGGTGCGTTCGTGCGGCAGGACCAATTCAAATATTACCCGAGCGAGAATCCGTTCGCGGACCTGACGCCGAATCTGCAGAGCGACAGCATTGCGCAAAGCCGGCGGCTGACCAATGCGGGAGTGCGTTCGGACATTTCCTATGTGAAGGGAATGCACAACATCAAGGCGGGAATTACGTACGAACAGACATTTCTGACGGAAAAGGATTCGTTCGGGATTGTGGATCCGAACCTGGTGCCTTCGTTGACGGATGCTGGCGGAAATCCGTGCCAAGTGGCGGGGGTGAACGTGGCTGCGCCGTGCACGACGTTGGCCCCGTACGATTTGACGACCGGCGGAAAATATTATTTCTTTCCCGGGCACACCGATGTGAAGGAGTTGGCGGTCTATGTACAGGACACGATTACGAAAGCGAACTGGGTGTTCAATGTTGGGATTCGCGGGGACAAGTACAACGGAATAACCAGCGAGGGACAAGCCGAACCGCGGCTGGGAATTGCGTACCACGTGAAGCCATCGAATACGATTCTGCGCGTGTCGTACGCGCGAACGTTGGAGACGCCGTTCAATGAAAATTTGGTGCTGGCGAGCACGGGTTGCAGCGATCCGGTGGTGAACGCGTTACAGGCGGCGCTGCAGGGATATCCGTGCATCACGAATCCGCTGAGCCCGGGATGGAGAAATGAATTCCACGCGGGATTTCAGCAGGCGTTTGGGAAATACCTGGTGATCGACGCGGAATACATCTGGAAGTACACGCATCTGGCGTACGACTTCAGCGTGTTCGGAAATACGCCGGTGACGTTTCCGATTGAGTGGCACAATTCGAAAATTCCGGGATACATGTTGCGGGCGAGCGTACCGAATTATCACGGGTTGACGGCGTACTTTGTGGCGTCGAGCGTGGCGGCGAGATTTTTTCAGCCGCAGGTGAGCGGAATCGGTGTGACGCCGGCGGGACAAGGCGGCACGGGCGTGTTTCGCATCGACCACGACGAGCAATTCAACGCGACGACACATTTGCAATATCAACCGTGGAAGCGCGGACCGTGGCTGGGATTCAACTGGCGATACGACAGCGGACTGGTAGCGGGCGCGGTACCGTTCGCGACGAGCAGCGATCCGACGAATCCGGGGTATCAAGTGGATCTGACGGGGCTTTCGGCGGACCAGCAGATACAGGCGGGACTGTTTTGCGGAAGCCAGGTGCCGACGTTTAGTGCGCCGCTGACTACGTGCGCGGGAAATCTGTACGGATCGAAGTTGGTGCAGATCCCGAAGCCGGGAACGGAAAACGATGACCACAATCCGCCACGAGTCGATCCGCGGCATTTGTTCGACATTGCTGTGGGGCACGACAATCTGTTTAATGGTGACCGATTCAAGTGGAGTCTGCGGTTTACGGTGATCAATCTGACGAATAAGGAAGCGTTGTATAACTTTTTGTCGACGTTTAGTGGAACGCATTATGTGACGCCGCGGAGTGAGACGGTGGAACTGGGATTTCATTTCTAGCGGCGGGAACTTACAACAACGCGATTTCTGTGTGTCGTGAGGAGTCTCTCTGCGGCTGCAATCGAAGAGGGATTCATCGGGCGGAAAGCGTCCGATGGAGAAGAAGTCCTCGCTTCGCTCGGAATGACGCGTGCTAGTGCTTGGGATCTTGCGGACAAGGGGTCCAGCGTGCGCTGGACCCCTACAAATGCGGAGGGAAACGAGGGTAGAATCATCGCGCTATGACAGCTGAACTTTTGAGCAACCAAAAAGAGCGGGTGCGCGTTGGAGTCGATTTAGGCGGAACGAAAATAGAATTTGTGGCGCTGGAAAAAGATGGGCGGGAATTGCACCGGCATCGCGTGGCGACGCCGCGGCACGACTACGACGGCACGATGCGCGCGATTAAAGAGGGCGTGGAGGGCATCGAAAAGGAACTGCACCGGACGGCCACGGTGGGCGTGGGGATTCCGGGGACGATGTCGCTGCTGACGCACACGGTGAAGAATGCGAACTCCACGTGGATGATCGGGAAACCGTTCGATCGCGATTTGAGCAACGCGTTGGGAAGGGAAGTACGTTGCGCGAACGATGCGAATTGCTTGGCGGTTTCGGAGGCGACGGATGGAGCCGGGGCGGGAAAGCGCGTGGTGTTTGCGGTGATTCTGGGCACGGGCTGCGGCGGAGGACTCGCGGTGGAAGGGCGTGTACATAACGGGCGAAATGGCGTGGCCGGCGAATGGGGCCACATGACGATGCCGTGGATGCGTCCCGAAGAATATCCCGGGCCGGAATGCTATTGCGGGTTTAAAGGCT
>DASXLU010000358.1:0-7260 GCA_036496065.1 Candidatus Acidiferrum sp. | reverse complement strand
CGGCGAATCCGTCAGCCGGAAGAGCGCTCGGATTGCTGAGCGTTATTGTGAAGATCAGTTGAATATCACCCGTGGAAATGAGGTTGGGCCAAATGATCTCTCCGTGCTGCGTATTCAACGCCGGCACAAGTGTGAAACTGCACGATGGTCCCGCCACCGCATTAGCCAACGCCGTCCAGGTTGTATTGCAAAGATCGGGAACGCCCTGCAGTGGGCCCACAAACAATCCAGCGGAGTTGCTGGTCACTGATGACGTGACCCCGTTGCTGACCACGACGTAAAAGACCGCACCGTTGTCGGTCGTCGCAGCCGAGTCCAGCGTGTAGGTCGAACTGGTAGCGCCGGGAATCGCCGTGAAGCTGGCGCTTCCTGGAGCGGCGGTGTACCACTGGTAGGACAGCGGCAAAGACGAGACCGCAGTCACTTGGTATGTCGCCGAAGCACCCACGTCCACGTATTGCGTCACGGGCTGCCCGGTAATCTGCAGCAGAATCCCGCCGCCTACAGCCAAAGGTGCGCGTTGCGAGACTGCCTGGCCGTAAGCGTTCGAAACGATGACGTAATACTGATCCTGATCGTTTGCCGTGATGGTAGCGCTGGATGGCACCGAGTATGTCGCGGACGTTGCTCCCGCGATCGCCGCTCCCGTAGTCTGGCCCGCGGGCACTCGGTACCACTGATAGGTCAGGGCCGGCGTTCCCGTTGCAGCCACAGTGAACGAAGTCGTTCCTCCAACCGAAACGCTTTCACCTATAGGTTGCGTGACGATCGTTGGAGGAGCATTGCCTGCCGTCACCGTGAGCGTCGCATCTGTGCTGGTGACCGTGCCACAAGAATCCGTCAGCGTCGCGTAATACTGCGCGCCGCTAAACGTCAGATCGACCGCAGGTGTCACGTAGGAGCTCGCAGTAGCTCCGGCGAGAGCCACACCAGTCGAGCCGCCGGATGGAATCTGATACCACTGATACGCCAGCGAACCCAATCCCTGGCCCGTCACCGAAAACAGCGCGGTTTGGTCTGGATGCAGCGAAAGGCTGGCGGGATTCGACGTGATCGAAGTTGTGCCCACAACCACCGCCGCGACTGACGACGTAACGCTTCCCGCACCGTTGGTCACCGTCACCGAATAGGCGCCAGAATTTGCGGACGCAGCGGAAGGCACGGTGTACGGAGCGCTCGTCGCGCCGGGAATCGGCGTGCCATTCAAATTCCACTGGTACCCCGAAGCGAACGAGGCTGTAACGTAGAGCAGCAAGCCGCTCCCGGTGCAAACATGCTCGCCGACAGGTTGCGTCAGAATCACTGGAGCGCTGATCGTCACGGTCGTGGTGACCGATACCGAAGGCTCATCCACGCTCGTCGCCGTTATCGTGTACGTGCCGGGGACGTTCGGAGGAGTCCAAGTGCTGCCGTTGAACGTTCCGCCGCTGGCGCTCCAGGTAATTCCGTTCGTTGCGCCGCCGCTTGCCGCAGCCGAAAATGCCACGGGCGCTGGCGCGATAGTCTGAGTTGGCGGAGTAATCGGCGTAATGGCTACTTGAGTCGGCGTCACCACGCATGTCGTCGAAACTGTGTTGCCCTTGGAATCCTTCACCGTCAGCGTGTAAGTCCTCGTTCCGGTCAGTGGCCCCGTCGGATAAGACCCACCGCTCGTTGCCGAAGCGGTAACGTCGGAACTGCCCACTCCCGTCGAACCGATTACTGCAGTTCCCCCGGAAAATGTGGGAACCAGCATGACCGATGAGTTGTAAGGTGGCGCGGCGTTGCTAGGAACAATGCTTCCCGCGATCGGCGCGGGAGTCTGTACAGTGAGCGTTGCAGGTCCGCTGGTCACCGTTCCTGCCGAACTGGAAACCACAACGGTGAATACCGCACCGCTATCACCGGAAGCCGTCGCCGGAGTCGTATAGGTGTTCGAAGTTGCGCCGCTGATAGGCGCCCCGTTTTTGTACCACTGGTAGGACATGGGTCCGGTGCCGCTTGCGGTAACGCCAAACGTTGCTGTCTGCCCCGCCGTGACTGTCACGCTCGCGGGCTGCGTAATCGATGGCGCCACAGGCTTCGCACCCTGAAAGCCGCCCGCACAACCGGACAGACTCAAAACAACCAACATCACGAGCAGTGCCCCGGCAAGCATCAGGGCAATACGCATCAATCTGGCTAAGAAGAGGGGCAGGCGAATCGGCCCAACAACAGGGACGTGCAGAATTTGCGCTTTACCCGGACACACATCTTGCATGGAAAGACACTCCTGATCCGACTATAGCGACACGCCTGCCGGCTGTGTTGCCGGAGGCAAGGAGTGTTGTGCAAACGGCTGATAATGCTTTCGTGTCGCGATTTATAGGGTTTTACGGGGCAAAGAGCGGATTTTCTCTAGGATGGCGCTGGTGGAATATCCGGGAACGATTTCGATTCGGACTACCTGGCCGCCCGCGGCTTCCACCTCTTCGCGACCAATGATCTGGTCTCCGGGCCAATCGCCGCCCTTCACCAGCACATCCGGAAGAAGCGCGGCGATCGTCTTCTGAGGCGTGAGTTCAGGGAAAATCAACACCGCGTCGACAGATTCAAGGTTGGCAAGTATCTCGGCCCGCTCTTGCTCCGGAAGCACCGGGCGTGCCTGGCCTTTCAGTTCACGAACGCTCGCGTCGCTATTAATGCCGACAATCAGGAAATCACCCAGCGCACGTGCCGCTTCCAGGCTCTGGATATGCCCGGGATGCAGGAGGTCGAAGCAGCCGTTCGTGAACACGACGCGCTTGCCGTTGCGTTTCTCCTTTGCAAAACGGACAATCGATTCTTCCAGCGTGAGGACGTTAGAATGCAACAAGGTCTCCGTGAATGTGAGCGAGGGAAAAGTTTAACATGCGAGGGTTCGGTCAGTTGATTTTCAAGCATAGTGGCGGCAACAATCACGGACGACTTCATGCTGAAAACTAAGGCGGCGCGCGCAGTCTTGGGAATTTTGCTGCTCGCGACTGGCGTAATTCTCACCTTCCACGCTTCTAAACGCTACACCGAGAAACGCTACATTGTTGATGCAGGAACCTGCAGGCTCGACGTCCTGTCCACGGAGCGCGCCGATTTGACTCCGGCGGAAGAGCACGATTCTGTTCTGCTGTTCCATGGAATCGCGGGCAACAAAATCGTGATGGAATTCCTGGCGCGCAGCTTCGCCGAAATGGGGATGCACGTATACACGCCCGACCTTCCAGGACATGGCCGCTCGAGCGGGCCCTTTTCCCCGGATCAGGCCGCTGCATGCTCCCTCTCGCTGGCTCGAGGCCTGGCGGCACGCGGGCTGATTTATCCGCAGCATACTATTTTGGCGGGGCACTCCATGGGTGGCGCTATCGCTATGCTGGTGGCGCAACAATTTCGTCCTGCAGGCGTTGTGGCGATCTCTCCTGCGCCGATGGTGGCCGCCAACGGCGTGATCGATGCCAACTTATTGTTCCACCAGCAAGCCAAGCTAACTCCGAACACTTTAGTCATGGTGGGCGAACTCGAACCCAAGTGGCTGACGGCAAACGCTGCGGCGCTAGTGGCAAGTAGTCCTGCGCAAGACGTCAAGTTCGAACGCTTGAAGTGGAATTCCCACGTATCGATACTTTTCTCGCACGCCGCCGCACGCGAAGCGCAAAAGTGGGCTGCTCACGCCCTGCACCTCCCCGAGAAGGACTGGGCCTTCCCTTCTCGCTCAAATATGCTCGGCACGTTGCTGGGCTTTTTCGGCATCCTGCTTCTTGCCGGACCGTTTTTGCACGAGATGGTGGGTAAGGAGCCGCAGGAAGAGCCGCGTCCCGCCAATCTGCCCTCTGCGCTGATGATGATTTTCGAGTGCGCGGTCGCCTCACTCGTGGCAATGGTGGTGCTGCGCTTCTGGGTTCCTCTGCGTTTTCTGCATTTGTTCGAAGGCGACTACCTCGCCAGCTTTTTCCTCATCGTCGGCGGCTTGCTGCTGCTCGTGCACGCACGCCTTGCGCGTAAACAGTTCCCGGTGAAGGCTGCATACCTGCTTCCAGCGGCATTTGCCGCCCTGGTGTTGCACGTTCTGGTCACCGGTTGGTTCGAACTCACCATCACCGGGGCGTGGATGACCCTGCAACGCTGGGCGCGCTTCCCTGTTTTCTTTCTTGCGGCCTTCGTTTTTCTGTACGCGCTCGAATCGCTGCTCGGTCCTGCCACACTTGCCAGGCACCGCATTGTGCAGATGCTCGTTCTGATCGCAACATGTTGGCTGGTGCTCGCCGCGGGGGTCTTATATTTCAAGAGCGGCGAAATCTTGCTAGCTCTGCTGGCCATGTACTTCGGTTTGGCGTTTTTCTTCACGTGCGTGGGTGCACAATTGGTACGCAGGCTCACCGGCAGTGCCACAGCCGCCGCAGTCTTCGGTGCTATACTCGTTGCGGGGTTTTGCTTGGCGCTCTTTCCCTTGTCCTGAGAGCCGCCGGTGACCTACCCGAGCAGAAAGTTTCCCGCGCCGGAAATTTTGAAACAAGCTTCGCAGTGAACGGGTTGTAGTGGACTGATCCATGGCTGAAATTATCATTGTCGGTGGCGGGCCTTCCGGAGCGCTGTGCGGCGAAGAACTCGCGCGTGCGGGAAATTCCGTTCATATTTACGACGAGCGTCTCGCCTGGGAAAAACCCTGCGGCGGCGGCTTGACTTACAAAGCGACGCAGTGCTTCCCGTTTCTTCTGGATAACGACCATCCGAAAAAATTGATCCGCGAAGTAGAAATCGTCAGCGCTGAAGATCAGCGCGTTAAGCTCAATTTGAAACATCCCATTGTTATCTATTCGCGCAAAGTGCTGAACGGGCTTTTGCTCGATCGCGCACGCGAAGCGGGTTGCCATATTCACCACTCCCGCGTGCTCGGCGTCGATACAACTACCGACAAGCCCAAGTATTCCGTCGATGGCGAGTGGCGTTCGGCCGATTTTCTGGTCTTGGCTGCGGGCGCCCGCAATCAGTTTTTACCCGGAACTCGCGCGTTAGCCAAAGACGAACTGGAAATGACGCAAGGCTACTTTATTCCGCAGACGGCCGAGCAAATTGTTATCAAGTTTCTGCCAGATTTCGAAGGCTATATCTGGTCCTTCCCCCGCGCCGACCACTTATCTCTGGGCATTTGCGGAAGCATGGCGTCGCACACCAGCACTGAACTGCGCAACCATCTGCAACAATTCGCCGCACACGAGAAAATCGTCACCGAGGGCGCCAAATTTTATAGCCACGTATTGCCTTCTCCTCAGGAACGCACGCTCTCCGAGCGCACCGTAATCGGCCGGAATTGGGCCATGTGCGGAGATGCCGCAGCATGGGTAGATCCCTTGACGGGCGAAGGACTCTTTTACGCCATGCGCTCCGGCCAGTTGCTTGGGCAAACGATTGCCGATGGCTGCCCGGAAAAATATCCCGCTCTCGTGCGTGCTTCCTTCTCCAGCGAACTCGAATTTGCAGCGCGAATTGTCCGCCGTTTCTACCGCGGCTCGTTCCTTGGCTGTTCCGTAACTACGCGAATGGTGCAGTTTCTGCAACGCAACGCCGTATTCCGCCAATTGATGAGCGACCTTTTTTGCGGGACACAGGACTACACCTCCCTGAAACAGCGCGTACTGGGCCACTTAGGAGGCACGCTGAGTCAATTCGTCACCAGCGTCTTGAATTTCGACCGGCCTGCAACGAAAGTGCCCTCGGTTCCCGCGGCCGATTAAACGCCCCATCTTTTCTCCCTCTCACGTCCCTTGCAAATTGCTGAGTCGCCGTGCGCGGCCTTTTGCGATATTCGCAGGATTCGACGCACCAAACTCCTTGAGAAAACATAAAACCGATGTTCCTTCCGAACCATCTTTAAAGGTGTTAGAGACCAATCGAGGAAACAACCATGACAACGATGCAATACAAACCTTTGGGAAATACGGGACTGCTCGTCTCGACCCTTTGCCTGGGTACCATGACATTCTCCGGTCAAGGCTTCTGGAAGGCCATCGGCGCTGTAGATCAGGCTGGGGCAGACGAACTCATCAAGTCGTCCTTCGATGCCGGCATCAACTTCTTTGACACGGCCGACGTTTATGCCGAAGGCGAAAGCGAAAAAACGCTGGGCCAGTCACTCAAGAATTTAAAGATCCCGCGTAAAGACGTGGTGATCGCCACCAAGGTTTACAGCCGGATGGGGCCGGGCCGCAATGACGTTGGCGCGTCGCGCGGGCACATCATGGATGGTGTTGAGGCCAGTCTGCGACGGCTGCAGATGGAGCACATCGACCTGTACCAGATCCACGGCAACGATGCCGTCACTCCCATCGAAGAAACCTTGCGCGCGCTCGACACGCTAGTTACACAAGGCAAGGTTCGCTACATCGGCTGTTCCAACTGGCAGGCGTGGAAGATCGCAAAAGCGTTAGGCATCTCGGAGTACAAGAATCTGGCGCGCTTCGACACTTTGCAAGCGTATTACTCCATCGCCGGGCGCGACCTGGAGCGCGATATCGTGCCGCTGCTGGAGTCCGAGAAAACCGGCCTCTTAGTGTGGAGTCCCCTCGCGGGTGGTCTGCTCTCCGGAAAGTTCAGCCGCGAAAATCAGAAGCCGCAGGACTCGCGCCGGTCCGAGTTTGATTTCCCCATTGTCGACAAAGAGCGCACCTGGAAAATTCTCGACGTGATGGCCCCTGTTGCGAAAGCGCACAACTGCAGCCCTGCGCGGATTTCGCTGGCATGGCTGCTGACCAAGCCTGTGGTCACCTCGGTGATCATCGGCGCAAAACGAGTCGATCAACTGAAAGACAATCTTGCTGCCGTCGATCTCAAGTTGAACACCGATGAAATCGCCCGGCTTGATGAAGCGAGCGCCTTGCCTCCCGAGTACCCAGGCTGGATGCTTCCCTTCCAAGGCGCGAACCGCCTTGAGCCGGCGCCTCCGCCACTCGCCGCTGCGAGAACTGCAAAATAATGAGCGCGTACTTCGTTTTCATTCGCGAGAAGACTCTCGACGAAGGCGAGTTGGAGCGTTTTTGGGAGTCTGTGCAGGGGGCAATGCAAGGCCGCGACATCAAGCTGCTTGCCGCCTACGGACACCATGAAGTCTTTGAGGGTCCTGCCACCGAAGGCGTGGTCATCGCCCAATTTCCGAGCATGGATGCCGCCAAGGCTTGGTACAACAGCCCCGCTTATAGCGAAGCACGTCAGCATCGCCTGAAGGGCTCCGTCTATCGCGCAATTCTTGTCGAGGGAGTTCCGCCGGCGGGAAGT
>DASXLU010000357.1:0-5476 GCA_036496065.1 Candidatus Acidiferrum sp. | reverse complement strand
ATGTTCGCTCGCGCCATCGTCATCGATCCCCAGTACGCTCGCGCCTATGCCGGTGTGGCCGATTGCTGCTCGTTCCTTTATATGTATTGGGACAGCAGCGAAGACAATCTCAACGAAGCCGAAGCTGCCAGCCGCAAAGCGCTCGAACTCGATCCCGAACTTGCCGAAGCTCATGCCGCAGGTGGCTTGGCCTTCGCACTCAAAAAGAATTTCGATAAGGCCCAGCAGGAATTCGAGGCGGCCATTCGTCTCGATCCCAAGTTGTACGAAGCTTACTACTTCTATGCCCGCACATCGTTCCAGCGCGGCGATCTGATGAAAGCGGCCGAACTGTACGAACAAGCCTCGCGCCTCAATCCTGACGATTATCAGGCGGTCAGCCTGCTCGTGCCCGTCTACCACGGGTTAGGTCGTCCCAAGGAAGCCACCGCCACCGAAGAGCGCGCCCTGAAATTGATTGAGAAACATATCGAGGCTCATCCCGACGATCCTCGCCCGCTTTATCTTGGCGCCGGAATTCTCGCGCGCATGGGCGATCATGATCGCAGCTTTAATTGGGCAACCCGCGCTCTCGCTGTCGATCCGGAAGAAACTTCGATTCTCTACAATGTTGCCTGCGTTTATTCGCTGCTGGGGCGAACCGAGGAATCTCTCGGTTGTCTGGAAAAGGCCATGCACCACGGCACGTTCTTCAAGAACTGGGCGGCCAAGGACTCCGATCTCGATCCCCTGCGTTCCGACCCGCGCTTCCAGGCATTATTGAGCTGAAGTCACGATTCACCTGAAATTTCTAGCGAGCCTATTCCTTCGATACAACGGTGGGAAGCCCAATCACCCAAACGTATCCGTCAGGATCGACAACCGCTACCTCGCGCCATCCATGCGGAAAATCTTTCGCATCATGCAGAATCTCTGCTCCCGCCCGCTTCGCTCCTTGCTCAATTAAATCCGGATCGATTCCCAGCACTCGCAATTCTGCGCCTGTCCCTCGTTTCTCCACACTAGCCAATCGCGCGTACAACGGATGGTGGTCATAGGCATGGTCCGCATGCAGCATGAAGTCCATTCCCTGTAGCTGCAACGCCGCGAAATCGTCGTCGGCATACCGCACGGTTACTCCGAGGACATGGCGATAAAATTCCACCGAATACGCCACGCTTCGCACCAGCAGGTTCACCGAGAATTTGGGCAGCGTTCTTCCATATTCATCCGCGGGCATAAATGCTTCGCCCGTCCTTGTTTGTGTCATGTCGTCCATCTCCGAACCATCGCAGCACCATCCAGTTCACCAGGGCGATCGCGCAAGTAGCAGCGATCACCAGAAATTCATTTCGTCCCATCCGTAGCAACAAAGCAACGGAAAACAGCAGTCCCGCCGCCGCGAATGCGTAGGGAAATGGCAACAGGAACTGTGCCTTCTTATCTCGACGCCTCCGCAGAACCGGCACCGCAACCGCCATCGCCCCATAAACCGCCAGCCGCGATGCAGCCGACAAAATAGCGTTCCACTGAAATGTTCCCAACGCTGCGAATGCAAACAGTATCGCCGCATACAGCAATATGGAAACGTGTGGCGTCCGGTATCGTGGATGTATCGCGGCAAAAAATGCCGGGAAGTCCCCTTGCTCTCCCAGCGCGAACGTAATCCTGGGCACCGAAAGCATATTCGCGCTGAGATACCCATACATCGAAACCAGTCCGGCAATTCCCATGATCGCCGCTCCAGCGGGACCCAAAAAGCGTTGCGCCGCATCCGATAGCGGTCGCACCGAACTCACCACATTAGGCAGCGTGGCGATCGTCACCCACTGAATCGCCGCATAGATTACGCAAACAGCTCCCAGAGCAACCAGCAGCGCAATCGGAGTGTCTCGCTTCGGATTCTCGCTTTCGCCGCCAATCAAAAGCGCGCCCTCGAATCCTCCGTACGCGTATACAAGAATCAACATTGGCTCGAGCCAGTTCTTCAGCGACGTTGCAGGAATCGATAGCGGCACGCGGAGCTCCGGCCGCAGCACGAGCGCCACAACTCCGGCCACTACGAAGAACGCCAGAATCCCCACTTTCGCCAAAGTGAATACGTTACTCAGATGTTTTCCACTTTTTACGCCGACGTAATTGAGGAGCGCCAGATGGCCGATCAACGCAGCCAGCACAATCAACTCGCCTCTGCGCGTGCCCAGGGCAGGAAAGAATTGCGCAGCAAATGTACAGAACAAATCTGCCCCGGCGGCAGGTGCTGCGATGCGCGTCAGCCAGATCAGCCACGCAACCAGCAATCCGGCGAATCGCCCGAACGCATCTCTCGCGTACAGGTACAAACCGCCCGTCTCGTCGTAGCGCGAAGAAACTTCCGCGACGCATCCTGCAACCGCCAGCATTCCCGCGCCCGCCGCAAGACAACTCAGCGGACTCAATCCGCCCAAACTCGCAGCCAAAATCGAAGGCAGTCGCAGAATGCTTCCGCCAATGATCATGTTGATCATTAGCGCAACCAGGCTCCAGCGCCCGATCGTACGTATCAGGCCATGCGAACTCTGCGTCACGCGCGGCCCTCTTTTCTCTAGTAACTCGCCGGTACGGAAATTGCCGTAGCTTTCATTTTCCCGATCTCGTCAAGCACATTCGTCTTTCCATTGATCGCTTCCAGGTGTGGATACTTTTCTCCGTCGTGATAGTCGACATGGTAGGTCCGGAAGTAGTCCCCGTTTTGCGCAAGCAACTCGATTGGTTCCTTGTTGCTCTTGGCGCGCTGAATCGCCGACCTTAAGAATTCCGGCGACCATTTTCTTCCATTTACCGCCACAAGTCGCAGCCCGTACGAAAGCCCCGCGTTGGCGGCTGGCGAGCCCGGAATCACATCTAGAATTCGGTCGCTTTCTTCGCCGACAGGTAGATGAACATCAAAGCCTAACGAATATTCCAGGTCCACTTCCTGGCCCACCATCTCTTCCGAACGTTGGTGTTCGTTCATCGTCTCGCTGAACACCAACTTCCAGCCGCTGTTTTCCAGGCCGCCCAACGGCGCGCCCGGACCGTGCGACGTCAGCCGTTCCGTGAAAAATCCGCGCCAGTCGTACGGCAGCACTTCGTTCATCCCCGCCACCACATCTTCAAAATTGTAGGGAATCAGCTTTGGTCCCGCGCTCTCTCCTCCATGAAACTTCTTGCAGAAGTCATCCAGCGACTTCTTTCCTTTCGTTTCGCGGCGGATTATCGTGTCAGCTTCCAGCCAGATCAACATGCTCTCGTCGTAATAATCGACGCTGCGTCTCCACGACGAGCCCGACGCCGGCGAACTGTACAGCAACTGCGCGGACACCGCCGTGTCTTGCAAATCCCTCCACGTTCGTCCGGGTCTGTCGTTCAGATAAGCCGCCGTCGCCGCAAGATATTCGTGAAACTTGTCCGCAGTCCACCATCCCGCGCGCGATGACAACATGACGCCATAATATTGGGTCAATCCTTCATACACCCACAGCAAATCGCCCTTCAGCGGAGTCTGGTAGTTGTCGGCCACCAATCCCGCTGGCCTTCGATATTTTCCATTCCACGAATGCGTGAATTCGTGTGCCAGCAAATCCATTTGCGTTTCACGCACATCCGGGTCGAGAAACAATTCTTCCGGAGTGCGATTGTCGCTCGATTCGTGGTGTTCCACGCCATCGGGCGGCAGCAGATCGCTCAGCGTCAGCAGGAAATCGTAGCGCCGGTAATGTCGCGCGCCGAATAACGCCCCGGTCTCCGCCACAAGTTGCCGCAGATGTTGCACTTCCGCCGGATTTGCGTCGAGCGCAGCAGCACCATCCGCCGCAACATGCAGGTAGTGTTCCGGTTTTTGCCCCGGTGCCAGGTCAATCGTGCGCAGATATGCTCCGGTAATCACCGGCGAATCAATCAAAGTGGTCAGCGACGCGGGCGCAAACTCAATCTCTCCACCAGTTTCCTTGCCCGCCGGCAGCGCCGTGCCGTATTTCCATCCGTCCGGCAGCCGCAAACTCGCTACGTATGTCAGATCGTCCGTTTTCGGTCCCTGCGGATACAGCGTCACCACATACCAGTTCAACACCGCAAGCTTGTCGGTCGCTGCCGGCCGCTCCCGCGAACCACTCGCATCCGCCGGCGACAAATAGTCCAGCGTCACCTCCAGCGAACTCGCTCCCGCAGGCACATCGACGTGAAACGCATACATATCGACATCGTCTCTGCGCCACCTGACTTCTTTGCCCGCCGCCATCATCTTCAGTCCCGTAAGATCCAGAATCGGCCCGGTCGGCGAGTGTTCACCTTGAATCCATTTCGGATACACGAGAGTCAACGGTCCGGGCTTCACCGGAAAACTCAACTTCGCATGAAAGATGTGTCGTGGGGCCTCACGCAAATCCACGGCTATACGCACCGGCTCCTGTCCACCTTGCGCGAATCCCTGCCGCAATGCGCCAAATAAAATGAACGCCGCCAAACACACCATATGAATGCCAAGACGCTTGATCAAGAAGGTTCCTCCGAATCCGCGAAAGCGTATCACACCCGCCCTGCCCACGCCGGGTTACCAGCCAACTTGGTTTCCTTACCGTTGCGAGCCCACGTTTCGAACTCAGCCCCTTCTGCTACAATTTTCTTATGCGTACGGCCACTTCGCCCTCGCCTCTGTTTTCTCGCAATCTTCGCAAGCAGTATCCAACCGCTGTCCGTGGCGAAGGTTGCTGGATCGTCACCTCCGATGGCCGCCGCTTTCTCGACGCTTCTGGACAAGCAGCCGTCGTCGGCATCGGCCACGGTGTGCAGGAAATCGGCCGCGCGATGGCCGGGCAGTCCAATCAGATCGCCTTCGCCCACACCACGCAGTTTCACTCTGAGCCCGCCGAAAAGCTGGCAGCACGAGTCCTGGCTATTGCCCCGCGCAATTTTCAAAATGGTGGCCGCGTCTACTTCACATCCGGCGGTTCCGAAGCCACCGAAACGGCGCTCAAGTTGGCGCGCCAGTTTTTCCTGGAAACAAATCAACCTTCTCGTTATCGCGTGATTTCCCGCAAGCAGAGCTACCACGGCAGCACACTCGGAGCCATGTCTGTCAGCGGCAATGTCGGCCGCCGCGCTCCCTACGCTCCCATGATTGCCGAGTGGGGCCACGTTGCGCCCTGCTTCTGCTATCACTGTCCCTTTGGCAAGACTTATCCCGAATGCAACATCGCCTGTGCCGATGACCTAGACGTGTTCCTCACGGCAAATAACTCTTCCTCCGTCGCCGCTTTCTTATTCGAACCTGTGGTTGGTGCCACGCTCGGGGCCGCCGCCGCTGTTGATGGCTACACCGCGCGTATATCAGAAATTTGCCGCAAGCACGGAATTCTTCTGATCGCCGACGAAGTCATGACCGGCATGGGCCGCACCGGGAAGCCGTTCGCATCGGACCACTGGTCGTTAGAGCCCGACATCATTCTTGTTGGCAAAGGTATCGCCAGCGGTTATGCGC
>DASXLU010000356.1:0-3855 GCA_036496065.1 Candidatus Acidiferrum sp. | reverse complement strand
CGCTTCCCAGTAGATGCGCGGCAAAGTTGGAATATCGACCGCAAAATAACTGGGGACGGAATGCTTCATCGTTTCGATGGCGCGATCGTAATGGCCCGTATCGATGAAAAGTTGTGCGGTTTCGGCGGGGCCCCAGTTTCCGCCGTCGGCGGCAGAGGCGGCCTGCAATTCGCGAACGGCAAAATCGACCAAGCCACCGTTGCCTAGCAACTCTGCCTTCTGCAGGTGGAGATCATCGGCCGGCGGTTCCGATAACGTTACTTTGTCGCCGTGCTCGAGCGGTGGGATGTGGTCGAGCAGCGCGTACTGGCCCGGCGAATCGGGGGCGTCGGGAAGCTTCTGCAGACGCTCGCGCCCCAGCTCCGCATAGTAGTAGTTGCGGAAGCGGTCGGATAACTTCTGGTAGTAGGCACGGGCCATGCCGGGCTGATTGTCTTCCTCGGCCAATCTCGCCCGCCAATAGAGGGCCGCGGAAGTTTCGTTGCCCGCGGGATAGATTTCGATTTGTTCGTCGAATTGTTTTTTGGCTTCCTCGTTCCGCCCAAAACGCAGCGTGAGCCACGCGGCTTTCCAGTGTGCATACGAAGCGCGCGCACCGTTGGGGAAACGCTGCTGCAACTCACGAAAGGCGTCAAGCGCCTTATCGTACTCACGATGCACCAGATGTAGATTGGCGGACGAGAGCAAGGCTTGCTCGAACCAGGAGGTGGTGGCGGCGGTTTGCCGCAGCTCGTCTACGGTGCGATAAAAACTGTCATTGTCGTCGGAGGCCCAGGCGACTTCGCCGAGAATGTAGAGACGCTGCGCAGATTGGTCCGGCGTCGTGCCGGGGAGCGTCGTCAATTCTGACTTAGCCTCCCGGTTGCGGCCGCTGCGGTGCAGCGCATCTGCCAACGCAAGTTCGGCCGCTGGACGTGCTTCAGGACTGGCGTGCAGCGCGAGTTCGCGATACTCATCGACCGCGTCGTTATAGCGCCTGGCTTTCATCAGCAAATCAGCGCGCGTCTTGCGTTGTGCCGGAGCTACTGGAGGTGCGTTGGGAAGTCTTTTCAGCTCGACAAAGGCCGTGTCCGCTTCTGCCGCAGTCGGCATGTTGTAGTAAACATTCGCCAGGGCATCGGCGGCTTTCGCGGTCTGGCCCAAGGTTGCATAGGCTCGCCCTATCGCAAACTCGAAATCGGAGCGCGCCGGCAAGCGGTCTTTCTCCAACAACTCGACGGCTTCTGAGGCTCGTCCCTCAGACAATAGCGCGGTGGCATAGGTCAGGTGGGCATCGCGAATCAGCAAAGAATCCGGATAAGTGGCCTCGAAGTTAGCCAGAGCGGCGAGACCCTCCGCCTGATGCCCGGTTTGCAGATAGCAGGTGCCCAGGTAATAGGCGACGTAGTCTCCCAGATCGCCGGCCAACGGCTTGGCGCGATTCAGTGGATCAATCGCCTTCGGATAGTCGTGGTCGAGGACGTGTGCATAACCAAGGACGAGCCAGGCTAGAGCTCCGGCATCTTCTTTGGAATGGGCGCGCGCGTAGGCTTCAACCCCGGCATATCCGGCGGGAGTGCGGTCCTGAATCAACTGCTGCGCCATGGGACGCAAGGTGGTGGAGGCGACGAAGGCCTGGCGGATGCGGCGTACACGCGGGGACATCGGCCTGCGTCTTTTTTTCGCGGCGGCACGGGCGGTTGATTTCCTGGCGGATGGTTTGCTGGCCGCAGTGCTTCCCTTGCGCGCCGATTTCGGCGTTGAGGGCTTGGTCGAAGCAGACGATGCTTGCGGATCGGACGCGGCCGTCGCGGTCTTTGTTTGGGAACGACCGGCAGCTACTGGAGGCAAAGTCTCTTGTGGAAACGCGACCGAATGCGCGGTACTGAGGAGACCACATAGAGCGCCCAGCGCGAGCACTCGCCACAACTTTAGACCCAATCGACCCACCTTAATAATCTTCGCGGAACACCAAAACCAGTCCTGAAATCTTCAGCGATGCCGTCATTTGCGGAAGTTCGCGCCCATGACCGAATCGTCATCTTCCGCCAGACTGCGCACGACTTCCTTCTGAAAGTAGTCGCCACTGGCCGCGGCAGTGCTGCCGTAGCGCTTTTGAAATGTGGAACGGCTCTTTTCAATATCTTCTTTGAGGCGATCGTAGAGGTCGCGGTTGCGGCGGCCTTCCGCTACTTTCGCCTGGTTGTAGAGCTTGATTTCGTCCACCAGCAAGCGCGCAAAGCGCTGAGCTTTGCGGTGGGTGTCGGCATCGTCGGGAGACATGCCGGCAAATGGGTCGGCTGCGGTCGCGGGAGCGGATGCGGCAGCACTTGCGGAGGCGGCATGGGCCACTTCGACGACCTCCGCAGCCGGTTCCTGCACCGTAGCGGGAGCTCTATGTTTAGGCGAGTGTGCCGCGAAGGGATCGGAAAAAGAACTGACCGTTTGCACCGGCGGCGGGGCGGGGGTGCGTTCTATGCTGGCTGCGGCGTCGCCGAAGTCGCGCTGCGCCTGCTTGCGCAGCGAAACGACTTCGAGCCAGGCGCTGGTGGCCAGCACCAGCACTTCGAGAGAGGGACCGTCGAGCACGCCGTCCGCGCCGCTGTCGGCATAGAGCAAGGCTGCCACTTTTTCTTTGAGGACCAGCGGTAGCACCAGAATCTGCTCGTTGGCAGGACCGCCAAAATGCTCGACGAAGCGATGATCCATCTCGGCAATGTTCGCCGGGGCCGCGGTCCGATTGTGATAGGCGTGAGCGGCAGGGCCAGCGGTCATGTCCAGGGGAAAGTCCTTGACCGCATCTTCCTCGCCGAAGCCGCGGCCTTGCCAGCCGTTGGCCGCTCCCGCTTTCACGACAAAGAGCGCGACGCGCGATCCGTAAGAGCTGCCAGCATCGAGCAAAGCGCGCAGAATTTCTTTTTGCGTGGTCCCAGAGTGAATGCTGGCGACAGCCGGAACGAGATTCCCCCGAGTCCGGCTTCCACGGCTTATCGGCGTAGTCGAGGGCGCGGGCAATTCCGCCATGACGCGAGCGACCAACTCTGCTTGCAACGTCGGAAGTTGGCGGTCGAGAACCTGCGCCACGGCACGCTCAACGATTTGCTGAAGTTCCTTGCTATCCGCCATGCTCAGAGAACCATTTCAGTTGTCCCGTCTTGAAAGAGTGTCCACACGAAAGGACAATGCCCTAAGCGCTGATTATACGGTACTTGTGCTCGGACATCAGAGTACTTCGGTACCTGCTCGTCCGGGTTAGGCCCCACACTCTGGACTCTATCGCAAAGTTTTCTTGCCGCCTACCCGAAAGCCGTTGGGCAAAGAGGCGGGTTACCAAGTAGAATAACAGTCTCGATTGCGAAACTTTGAGCCACGTGCCATGTGTCGGCCGTGTTTTTCTTAGACCGAAAATACTGCATCGCCAAGCGAATGGGAGCCATCCAAAACAAAGTAGTAGGACCAGTTAGCGAAGAGTTGACCCTCGTACAAGCGGCTAAGCGCGGCGACGACTCGGCGTTTGAAGAATTGGTCCGCCGGTACGATCGCAACGTTTTTCGGATCGCGCAACACATCACGCAGAACCGCGAAGACGCGGAGGACGTGGTGCAGGAAGCGTTCCTGAAGGCGTACGGTAACCTGGCGCAGTTCCAGGAGCAGTCGAAGTTTTACACTTGGCTGGTCCGGATTGCGGTTAACGAAGCGCTGATGAAGTTGCGCCGGCGGAAGCCGGAACGGACTGTCTCGCTCGACGAAGATATCAAGACGGAAGACGATTCCCTTCCCCGCGAGATCGCGGACTGGAGTCCGAATCCGGAACAGCAATACACGCAAGCGGAGTTGCGAGAGATTTTAAGCAAGACCATCCAGGGACTGCCTCCG
>DASXLU010000355.1:0-1553 GCA_036496065.1 Candidatus Acidiferrum sp. | reverse complement strand
GTGGCGGCGCTGTTGCTGTGGCGCCTGGCGGACTGGCTGCGCAAAAGGAGCGCGGCGGTGCCGGTGAAAGTGCCGGCTTGATTTGGATTTAGTTGGAGCTAGGGTCCGCGGCTGGTGGAGAGGTTAATTCGAATTATCGGCCGGACTTGCGGATGCCTCGTTCCCATTGAAATCGAGACCCCAAAAGTGTGGGGCGGGAGTAAGAAACTCAATCCCAATGCGCTGGCCGCGCTCGCCGGGTTCGCCGACAAAAACGATGCGGCACTCCTGCTCGTCTTGCGTAAGCGGATTCTCGATGATAATCACGTCGCCCTGATTTACTTCGTTCTTGAGGTACACCAGCCCGCCGTGGACGCTTACTACCTGGGTCTCGCAAATCTCGCGGAATTTGCGGCCCTGTAGGCTACGGCCTTGCACGTGAACGCGCACCCTATGAAATACGCGCTGGCTGCGGCGGCTCGAAGTGTAAACTGCCTCGTTCATGGCAACCATAATGGGTGCGACGTAAGAACAGGTCAATTGCCCTAAAGTACAGTGTTTCCGAAAAGCAAAGGCCCTATTTAAGCCGCAAAAACTTGTTCCGCGGGGAGGCCCGCCTTAGAATAAAGAGTAGCGGCGTCGATTGCACTTTGCCTCCATACCTGATCCGCGACCGCAACTTTCTTTGAAATTTTGCGTCTTTGCTTGTATCCCGGGGAAGCGAATCATACTGCCTGAGGGCCGTCCATGAACCTTACTGAATTTATCGAAGGTCGCCGCGAGCAGCATCTGAAGGAACTTTGCGAATTTTTGCGCATACCTTCGGTGAGCGCGAAGAGCGAGCACAAATCCGACGTAGAGAAAGGCGCAAGGTGGGTGGCGGAGCATTTACGGGCGGCGGGCTTCAAGACCGTGGAAATCGTGCCGACAAATCTGCACCCGCTGGTTTATGCCGAATCGCTGGAAGCGCCCGGCAAACCGACCGTTTTGTTTTACGGACATTACGACGTGCAGCCCGCGGAACCGCTGGAGTTGTGGACTACGCCTGCGTTTGAGCCGGTAGCGCGTAACGGAAACCTATTTGGGCGCGGGACTGCCGACGATAAAGGGCAAGTACACATCCACATCAAGGCGCTGGAATCGCTGCACCAGTTGCACGGGAAATTTCCAATCAACATCAAGGTATTGATCGAGGGCGAAGAAGAAGTCGGCAGCGTCAGCCTGTGGGATTACGTTCAGAGCAACAAGGAGAAGCTAAAAGCGGACGCGCTGCTGGTGTCCGACACATCGATGTTGGGCAAGGGCGTGCCTTCCATCACGTACGGATTGCGCGGACTGAACTACTACCAGATCGAGCTGACCGGTCCCGAACGTGATCTGCACTCCGGCGTTTATGGCGGGGCCGTACCGAATCCGCTGACTATTCTGTCGGAGCTTTTCGCCAAGCTGCACGACAAGAATTACCGTGTGACGGTGCCGGGCTTCTACGATGACGTCGCGACCGTGCCGGCCGCAGAGCGCAAGGCGCTGAACGGGCTACCGTGGAAGGCGAAGGATTTCGACCGGGCCGTGGG
>DASXLU010000354.1:0-5644 GCA_036496065.1 Candidatus Acidiferrum sp. | reverse complement strand
TCTTCGTCGCCTGCGGACTTGTAGTTCCATCCGTATTCCTTCGCCACTCGATTCAGTACGTGCAGGCCTGCCGAGATGCCTTGTTCAGAATTCGCCATGATGGCAATACCTTTTCCGGTTTCGGCATTCATCGTGAGCATGGCCTGAAATCCTTCGTCGTCTCCGTTATGCCCGAAAAACCCGGGATTCTCTTTGTCGATAAACAAGCCCAGCCCAGCGCGTTCTAGCACTGGCGTAAGCATTTCGCGTGTCATCTTCTCGGACAGAATATGATTCGCTTTCCCTTGCTTTGATAACGCGATTTCAATCGCAAAGCGCGACAGGTCCGTTGGTGTGGTCCATAATCCGGCGGCGGCCATCTCGGGATAGATATGCCATTTTCCGTGCACCGGCTTGCCGTCGGTCTCCGTTCCAGCCGCGGCCATGGCAGCTCTCGTGGCGGGCAAGGGTTGCTCGTAGCTGCTGTCCGCCATTCCAATTTTGTCGAACACCGTTTCGCGCATGAGCGCTGGAAACGGTTTCCCAGTCGCATCGATCATCAATTGCTGTTCAATTGTCACGCCGCCGCCGGAGTAGCGCTCCTTGGTGCCAGGCACGATGTCCACGCGAATCGGCCCGGTGTTTGCCGGCTTCTCGCCATTGAAAATCTGCACCAAGCTTGGCAGCGGTGCGTCCACATCGTAGCCGGGAAATCCATGCACGGTGAGCCCTGCCGTGTGCGACATCAACCGGCGCAAAGTCACCTTCTGTGTCTTCGTGAAGTCGTTTTCCGGCACTTTCCACGTCTTGAGCTTCTGATTGACGTCCTCATCTAGGGAGAGCTTTCCGTGTTCCACGAGATAAAGCGCGGCCGTGGCGGCGACGGGTTTGCTGATCGAGCCGGCTTGAAACAGCGTTCGGGTTGTCACTGGTGTGTGCGAACCGGCCTCACTTACTCCATATCCTTTGGCCCACACCACTTTGTAGTTGTCGATTACCGCGACGCTCATGCCCGGCACGCGGAATGCCTCGAGCAGTTGCGGCAACGTCAGGCGAATCGGCTGTTGTCCCTCGCCCATGGTAATATCCGCAGCCGTCGCTTCTATGTTTTGAATGTGGACGGACTGATCATCCGCCTTGCTTTGCGATGTCGACTGACCTTCGCCGCGCGCGACAAAGAGCAGACTCATAATCGCCACTGCGACCGAAAAGCGGCTAGTAGGAAATTTCATGGGTACGATCCTTTGGGGAATGGGCGTTAGAACTTGGCGATCCCCGAAGGTAATACGGTTCCCAGGCAAGATAGTTCCATACGGCAAGATGTTCAAGGACGCATGTGCAGCGCCGCCTAAAGCGTGAATCCGCGTGCCATGCGTCCCGAATTGAAGGCGTCTGCTCTACTTATTAATGTCGGTCTTGGTTTCGAGCTTCCCGAGCAGTGGCTCCAGAAATGGCTTGGTCGTTGTGGGTGCCCCGGCGATGGCCAGCTTCATATCTTGCGAGGCCGCGCTAAAATCTCCGGCGTTTGATTCCAGCCGGGCTTGCGCCAGGTGGCTGATCCAGTGATTCGGATCCCTTTTCGAAACCAGGGGATAGAGTTCAAAGGCGCGCTTCGGATCTCCGCCACGCTGAATGCCTCGTGCATAAGTGTAAAGCTGGATGGGGGTGGCCTTTTCCATCGCGGTGGCGAGCGCTTTGGAAGATTCGTCCTGCTTTCCCATGGCCGCCAGGATGCGCGACTTTGTTTCCCAGTTTTCGAATCGATCTTCGTTTTGTATCGAAGTTTCTTCCCACTTGAGCGCTTCGTCGAGATTGTAATTATTATCCACGCACCAGTTGGCGGCTTCGTCGTAACCAGCCCAGGTGAACCCGCCGGTGTTGCGCAATTGATTCTTGATGCTCTTCAGCGTGAGCGCTTTTACATCCACCGCCACGTGAAAGGGAACTTCCACCTTCTCCCAGCGTAGCGTGGCCGCGGCCGACTCCGGCTTCACATCGTCGAACGTATAGGTCAACGTATCGAAGGAGTCGCCCATTTTCGGCTTCACCGTCACGCGCAACGCATCTTCTTTTTCGTCGTAGCTGAAGCTTCCCCACGAAGTGGAATTTTTCGAAAATGCGACGATCCACTGATCCTTGTCGGGAATCATGTGCAAGCCGTAGGTACCAGCGGCCAGCGGTTTGCCCTCAATTGAAACGTCATCTGAAAAAGAAATGGTGGAGTTTTCGTTGGCCCCGGCGCGCCACACCTTTCCATATGGCACGGTTTTGCCGAAAAGATCCCGGCCTCCTGCTAATGGGCGGTGATAGTCGATGGTTATGGTGGTCAGCCCGATCGTTTGCGTCACGGCGCCGTGCTGGCTGATTTCCGGTAGCTTCAATTCTGTGGCTTGACTGCCATTTTTAAACTGCGCGCTCGCATCTGCTGCGGCAAAACTCAAACTGGCCATCAGGCCTAACGCAAAAATGCACGTGTTGCGCATACACCACCATCCCTCTCGAGAAATTCGCTCGTTGCCTTGGCCGGACCCTGCCGGCAATCGTCCATCTGGTGCAATAGACGCGCAGGCACGCGGTCTGTGAGCGGTAGAGTGCTGCGGAATTTGCTCTGGCCCTCGGCACGCGCTATCCTCCCTAGTTTCGTGGAGGCAATGGATGCGTCTTCTGTCCTGTGGCAAGTGGATAGCTCTGTCTTTGCTGGCGTTATCTTCGGCCGTTATGGCCAGCGCGCAGCAGGAATACGACCCCAAACTTTATGCGGAGATGCGCTGGCGTTGCATCGGTCCCTTTCGCGGCGGCCGCACCGTGGCCATTACCGGTGTGCCGAAGCAGCCCAATGTGTTTTACATGGCTGCGGTGAATGGTGGCATCTGGAAGACCGATGACTTCGGTCGCACGTGGAACCCTATCTTCGATGAACAGGACACTGGCTCCGTCGGTGCGCTCGCCGTGGCTCCCTCCAATCCCAATATCGTTTATGCCGGAAGCGGTGAAGGTCTGCAGCGGCCCGACCTGGCCGTTGGTGATGGCTTTTACAAATCGACGGATGCGGGCAAAACGTGGACGCATCTTGGCCTGCGCGACGCGCAGCAAATCACCACGATCGTTGTCGATCCGCAAAATCCCGACCGCGTGTTCGTTGCTGCCGAAGGCCATCCGTACGGACCTAATGCCGAGCGAGGCGTGTTCCGTTCGCTCGATGGAGGCAAGACGTTCGAAAAGGTCTTATATAAGGACGAGAATACCGGCGCCGCCGATCTCGTTATGGACCCCACGAATCCGCAAATTCTGTTTGCCGCGCTGTGGGCCGCGCGCGTGGCACCCTGGGAAATTCGCAGTGGCGAATCGTTCGTAATTCCCGGCAGCGGCCTGTACAAATCCACGGATGGCGGGACGACGTGGAGACAGATCACCAAGGGTCTACCCACAGGCGAACAGGGCCTGGCGCGCATTGGCATCGCCATTGCCAACAACAATCCCAAGCGCATGTATCTCACTGCGGAATCTCAGAAGGGTGCAGGCATCTACCGTTCTGACGACGCCGGCGAATCGTGGCAATTCGTTAACGGCGACCATCGTATCGGCGGTCGCGGACCAGGCGCTATGGGCATCGCCGTCGCGCCCGACAATCCAGACACGATTTATGTCGCGAATACGACCACTTGGAAATCTACAGATGCCGGCAAAACGTTCGTTGGCTTCAAAGGGGCGCCGGGTGGCGACGACTACCAGCGCATCTGGATCAGCTCGGAAAATCCCCAAATCATTGCGCTAAGTGCGGATCAAGGAGCGGAAATCACTGTGAACGGCGGAGGAAGCTGGAGCAGTTGGTACAACCAGCCCACCGCGCAGTTCTATCACGTGACCACCGACAATCGTTTTCCCTATTGGGTGTACGGCGCGCAGCAGGAAAGCGGAAGCGTGGCCACGCAAAGCCGCAGCGATTACGGAGAGATTACATTTCGCGAATGGAGCTTGCCTGGAGTGTTCGAATACGGCTACATCGCCGTGGATCCCCTCGACCCCAACATTCTTTACGGCGCCAAGCTGACGCGCACCCGCCAGGACATCGGCGAAGTTGCGGATATTGCGCCCGAGCCGGTTCGTCGCGGCGAGTATCGTTACAATCGCACTTTACCGGTGGTATTTTCGCCGCTGGACCCACACGCGCTGTATTTCGCCGCCAATGTTTTGTTCAAGACGACCGATCGCGGGAACAGTTGGCAGGTGATCAGTCCCGATCTCACGCGCGAGTCCTACGAAATGCCGGCGAATCTTGGCGCTTTCTCAGCTGGCGATCCAGAAAAGGGCAAGCATCGCGGCACCATCTACGCAGTAGCGCCTTCGTTCAAAGAAGTCGACACTTTGTGGGCTGGCACCGACGATGGGCTGATTCATCTGACGCGCGACGGCGGGAAGACTTGGAAAAATGTCACGCCGCCTCAGCTCAAACCATGGAGCAAAGTCTCCATCATTGAGGCTTCGCATTTTGATGCTGGCACCGCGTACGCCGCGATCAATAGCTTCCGGCTGGATGATCTCCATTCGCACATCTATCGCACTCGCAATTTCGGCGCAACGTGGCAGGAAATCGCGTCGAGCATCACCGACAGCGCTGCGTCGAACGTGGTTCGCGAAGATCCTGTTCGCAAAGGCTTGCTATATGCCGGCACGGAAACGTCGGTCTATGTTTCGTTCAACGATGGCGATTCCTGGCAGCCGTTACAACTCAATTTGCCGCACACTTCGATGCGCGATCTTGTCATCCATGGAGACGACCTGATCGTTGCCACGCATGGCCGTTCGTTCTGGATTCTCGACGACGTCACTCCGTTGCGCCAACTGACCGACGAAATCGCCAAGTCGTCCGCGCATCTCTTCGCACCTGAAGAAGCAATTCGCTGGCGCTGGAACCGCAATCCGGATACGCCGCTCCCACCTGAAGAGCCTGCCGGACAGAATCCGCCAGACGGCGCCATCGTGGATTATTTCCTGGCCGGCGCGGCAAAAGGTCCTGTCACGCTGGAAATCAGCGACGAAAAGGGAATTGTCGTTCGCCGTTATACCAGCAACGACCGGCCGCTACCGATGGACAAAATCGCGGAAGAACATCCCATTCCGATGTACTGGGTACGACCCACGCAAATCCTTTCTGGCGCACCGGGAATGCATCGCTTCGTATGGGATCTACACTATGAAGCGCCGCAAGCGCTGGGCTACGAATTCCCGATTTCGGCAATCGTTCACAACACGCCCCTCACGCCGCTTGGCGTGCGTGCACTCCCCGGAAAGTATTCGGTGAAGTTAACCGTCGACGGCACGACTCAGGAGCAACCACTCACGGTTATTCTCGATCCGCGCATCAAGACGCCTGCCGATGATCTGCGCAAACAATTCGAAATGGAGTCTGGCGCGGTGCAGGGAATGAACGAAACTTATGAAGCTCTGGCCCAGGTGAAGTCGGTGCGCGTGCAGCTGAAGGAACTGACCCCAAAAACAAACGCCAAGCTTGCTGATTCACTGGCCGCGCTCGACAAGAAATGTGCGCAACTGGAAGGCGCTACGCAGAGCGGATTCTTTGGGCTGCCGCCATCGGGCAAGCAGCCGGAGAATTTTTCAACGTTGAACCAGCACTTCTCCAGTATGCTAGGAACGGCTGATAGCG
>DASXLU010000353.1:0-9525 GCA_036496065.1 Candidatus Acidiferrum sp. | reverse complement strand
TACGACAGACGAGCTTCATTCAAACTCCTTAGGGACAGAGATACTTTACAGCCGAAGGGAGCTTTCGCGAACTAACGCGTGAAATTACCAGGAGATATACACGCCTTTCCTGATCCATTGCGCGCTGCCGATCTGTTGCATCATGAAGTCAGCAACATCAGCGCGCGAAATACGGCTTCCATCGCGAGGAAGCGCATCGCCATCGACACGATAGGTGCCGCGGGCCGCGCCCTTGGTGAGCATCGGGGGCATCACCATGGTCCAGTCCAGGTTGCTGTGGGACAGGTTGTTCCATTGCGAGATCTGCGACGCCACAGGCCACTTCAGAAACGTGTTGTAGACAATGTTCTGCACGAACCAACGGCGCCAGGCAGGCTGCTTGTCGAGTGATGTAGATAACGCGCCGGCTGAGCCGAGAACAATGATGCGGCGGACGGGTTTAGCCCGAGAGAGCGTCCCCTGCATCGCGGCGATGATCTGGGGAACGGCCCGCTCAAGCACGTCCTCCTTCCTCAGCGACTTTGCTCCAAGAGCGGAGAGAACTACATCCGCGCCTTCGACAGTCTGCCGGACTGGGGCGATATCGAAGGGGCTGCCCTGAACAACCCGGACCCGGTCTCGCAGAGGGAATCTTTCCGGTGTCCGGACGAGCGCATTCACGTTGTGACCAGCAGCCAGGGAACGCTCGGTTAGGAGAGTGCCAGTAACTCCGCTAGCGCCGAAGATAGCGATGTTCATCGGGGACTCCTTTTGCTTCGGAACTGATTATCCTCCGATGTATGAGACGGGTTGTGAAAAATGTGGTTGATCTAACCGCCTCATTTTGTTTTGTTTGATGAATATTCCCACGGTTGGTACCGGGTCTTGTCGAGAGGGAAAAGGTCAGGGTGTTAAGAACTGGGATAACCAGCTCGCAGCCAGGCGCGAGAGGCAGAATCTTCCGAAGCTTTCATCCTGGCGTGCGTGCTTTTCTAAAACGGGGCACCGGCTCAAGTCTCGGACTATGAATAGAATGGAAGAGATATCCACTTTTCAAGCGACAACGACTACTGCTACTAGTATTTTCTTCTTTTTCTATCTTCTTTCTTAGAAGCAGTTAGCATTCGAGCTTTGGGTATAAGAATCTTCACGGGTCGCACACAAGGGACCGAGGTTTCCACAGAGAAATTTATCGCGTTCACAGCGGGTTCCACCCTAGAATCAAGCAGACGACGTCGCTCCCAATGTGCACGAAGGGTTGGATTCGGTGTACAGTTTGGCCAGCGACAACGAACTGATTTTCCGGAGAGATGATCGTGACCAGCGTAACCCAGGAGCCCCAGATGACCGAGACGACCGCAGTAGCAGCCCCAACCGGCAACCTCGAGATCACCGTCTCACGAGCGGAGCTGCTGCGGGAGTTGACTGCCGCGCAGGGCGTCGTTGAGCGGAAGACGACGATTCCGATCCTGTCAAACTTTTTGTTTGAGGCCGGTGACGATAAGTTGACGATCACAGCCACCGATCTTGACCAGAGCCTGCGAACGAGCTGCACAGCGAAGGTGAAAAAGGCTGGCGCCTGCACCATTCCGGCTCGCAAGCTGTACGACTACATCAAGCTTTTGCCTGACGGCGATATCTCCATCAAATTAATGGACAACCACTGGGTTCAGATCCGCGCTGGCCGCTCGAATACCAAGATGGTGGGAATGGCGCGGGCGAATTTTCCGCAGGTGCCGGAATTTCCGGCAAGTGGGGCGGTAAGAATTTCGGTTGGGTCGCTGAGAAACATGGTTTCGAAGACGATCTTTGCCATCTCGAATGAGGAGAGCCGCTACACGCTGAACGGCGCGTTGATGGTACTGAAGGCCGAGAGCATGGCAATGGTCGCGACGGATGGGCATCGGCTGGCTCACATCGAAAAGTTGGGCGAGACGCTGGACGGTGTTTCCGGTGAGAAAAAGACGTTGATTCCCCGCAAGGCACTGAGCGAGCTTTCTTCCCTGCTGGGCGCGACCGAGGCCGAGACGCTGGAGTTCGCCGATGACGACCAGACCCTGTTCTTCAGGGTCGGCGGGCGTGTGCTGACCAGCCGCAAGCTCACGGGACAGTTTCCCAACTATGAGGCTGTGCTGCCCAGAGACAACAACAAGTTCGTGATCGTGCGTTCTGAGGACCTGATGGGGTCGATTCAGCGCGTGGCTCAGTTTGCCGATGAGCGAAGTGGCGCCATCAAGATTCGCTTGGAACAGAATGAGCTGAAACTTTCTTCCTCTTCGACCGACGCTGGTGAGTCGGAGGACACTATCGAGACGCCTTACAACTACGATCCGCTGGTGGTTGGTTTCAACAGCCAATACCTCATCGATTTTCTTAAGGCGATCGGAAATGCCGGGGAGGTCCGGCTGGAGTTTAAGGATGCGCAAAGCGCCGGACAGATGCGGCCTGAAGACGCGAACGAAGATGTGAAGTACCGGTACATCTTGATGCCAATGCGGATCTGAAGTTAGCGTGCACGCGTGGCGCTGTCGAATAAACCATAAATTGGCGTTTGCGCACTATGGTTTATTCCGAAAGTTGGAGGGTGCTGAGCGGTAGTCAGTGAGTGTGGCGATACCGAAGATCTCCTGGAGTCCGACCTTCTCGACCACCTGGCCTGATGAGTTTACGGCTGAGGGCGTTATTGTTTGCTACAAGAATGATCATTGGACTGGCTCGCTGTGACCAGGACTAATTAGATCACCTCTTAGATCACCTCGAAAAACCAGTGGTCAGACCTCGTTGAATATATACACTGGGGCTCGGTGCGGTAAGATTTCGGTCCAAGCACTCTGCAGGGTGCCACTCATCTCCCGCATCCGGCATTCTTTTGTGGGGTCAAATGCAATTGCGACTGTTGGTCCCAGTTTTCTTGCAGCGATCGCTGCTGCTAGTTTTCTGCATCGCGCTGACCAGTTGCCAGTCGCATAAAGCCAACTCCGGCCCTTTGATCGAGTTCACCCATATTCCGCCGGCGGCAGAGGGTGGACGAGAAAGAGTCGACACGATCTCTGGACGGGTAAGAAACGCTGGACCAAAGCAGCAGATTGTCATTTACGCACACGCCGGGTCGTGGTGGGTGCAGCCCTGGCCTGATCGTGCCTTCATTCCCATTAGACCGGACTCGACGTGGAGCACGGAAACTCACCTTGGATTTGAGTATGCCGCGTTATTGGTGGAGCCGGATTATAGTCCGCCTCCCGTGATGGATGCAGCTCCGACCCAAAGCGGTTCCGTTGCTCTCGTGACAATTGTGAAGGGCGCGGGAACGCCGCAGCTTAACCCGACCGGATCGCTGAAATTCAGCGGCTATGATTGGGGAGTTCGCATGATTGCCAGTGTCAAGGGAGGCACGAATAACCTCTACGATGCTGAAAATGCATGGACCGATGCGAGCGGGGCGCTCCACATGCAGATCAAGAAGAAATCGGGCATGTGGTCGTGTGCAGAAATATTCTTGAATCGCAGTCTCGGGTACGGCACGTATTCGGTAACTGTGCGTGATACTTCTCACTTAGAGCCCGCCGCAGTCTTCAGTATGTTTACCTTCGACGAACGGGCTACCGAGGAGCACTTTCGCGAGATGGACGTAGAGGTCGGTGGCCGTGATGCTGCGAATAAGACCAATGCACAATATGTAATTCAACCGCTCTACATTCCTGGTAACTTATTCGCTTTTAAGGCGCCCTCAGGCACCCTGACGTATGTCTTGAGATGGGAATCTGGACACGCAACTTTTAGGACCTTTCGCGGAAGATCTGCTGGTGCGGGAGCGCAACTCGTTGCTGAACACGAGTTCACTTCTGGCATACCGGAACCGGGTCGGACGATACCCCGTCTCATATTTTTCGTCGTCGCGAGCGAAAAAAATCCTATGCAGAAGCCAAGCGAGGTTGTGGTTGAGAAGTTTGAATATCTTCCGTGAGGGCGGTTTTGGAAGGCGCTGGCTACTCAGGTGTGCCATTGCCGGACTCGCGGCCAGCTGTCTCGCCGTTTCGGCGTTTGCGGTCGACCCCACCCGGACCGTGTCGCAATATATACACGACTCGTGGGGAACCGAGAGAGGTTTGCCGGGCGGATCTATAACGGCCATCGCACAGACTTCCGATGGCTATCTCTGGATTGGGACAGATAAAGGCCTTGTTCGTTTCGACGGTTTGAATTTTCACCAGTTCGAGTCGGCCCATCCTAATCCAAACCCGATTGGTCCTGTGCGAACACTCATGGTTGACGCAAGCGATAACCTCTGGATCTTGCTACAAAACACCCAAGTCTTTCGTTACAAAACTGGAAACTTCGAGCTTATCCGCGGCGACACTGAGAACGGCACCACGGCAATCGCACGGGGGACGTCGGGTGCGGTTTTGCTCTCATCATTGGCTGTGGGAACAGTCACATACAGTAACAACCGATTTCGAAGCCTGTCGTCCGCAGCTCTTCTCGCCGACGCTGCACGAGTCGCGAACGGCGAAGCTCCTGACCAGCGAACAACTCCGTTCAGTTGGTTTGATCGTCTGGCGGCGCCCACCTCGGTGGTGATCGCCATGGCGCAGACTGGCGACGGAAAGATTTGGCTTGGCACGGAGCGTCGAGGGCTCTTCTATCTCCAGGAGGGCCGCGTTTTGAGCGCCTTGAATGGGCAGGTTGATACGAAGATTAACTGCCTTCTTCCTCTTCAAAACTCAGAATTGTGGGTCGGAACGGCGAAGGGTGTGCTGCGCTGGAATGGAACAGAGCTTACTGTGGCAGGTGTACCGCCATCTCTTCGCAATCTCGACGCGCTTTCCATTCTTCGCGACCGGGACTCGAACATCTGGGTTGCCACGAGTCGTGGACTGTTTCGGTACAACGCGAACGGGGTTTCTTTACTGAGTACTGACGAAACCGCTGGACCGGTAGCTGCGCTCTTCGAGGATCGGGAGGGAAACATATGGATCGGTAGCGCGCGCGGCCTCGAGCGACTGCGAGACAGCGCCTTCGTCACGTACTCTCTTCCCGATTTGAAATCGCACAGTATGGGACCATTGCACGTTGACTCCGGCGGCCGCACTTGGGTTGCGCCCATTCAGGGTGGTTTGCGTTGGCTGAAGGAAGGAAAAAGTGGGGTTGTCACCGCCGATGGAATCGCCAACGATGTCGTCTACTCAATTACCGGAGCTGGCGAGGATGATGTCTGGGTGGGACGACAACAGGGTGGACTCACCCATCTACGCTACTCCGGCAATTCGTTTACAGCCAAGACCTACACGCAGGCGGACGGCCTCTCACAAGACAGAGTATATGCGGTCTATCGCAGTCGTGATGGTAGCGTCTGGTCAGGTACCCTCAATCGTGGTGTAAGCGAGCTAAGGAACGGTCATTTCACAAATTACACGACTACAGACGGATTACCGGCGAACACAATATCGTCGATTGCCGAGGGCCCTGACGGAACGATGTGGTTCGGGACTCCGAGGGGCGTCAGTGCCATGTCGCAGAAGGGTTGGCGAACCTATACCGGCAACGACGGATTACCCTCCGAGGATGTCAACTGCCTTCTGCAGGATTCAACGAGAATCCTGTGGATAGGAACGGCCGAAGGTCTCGCCTACCTCAGTGATGGACATGTGCATGTACCTCGCGGACTGCCTGAGTCCTTGAAAGCACCAATATTCGGCATTGAAGAAGACAAAAACGGCCGGCTGTGGATCGCAACTTCAGATCATGTTTTGCGTGTTCCGCGCGACAAACTGCTAAGCGGTGTTGTGAAAGCAGTCGATGTTCGCGAGTATGACCGGGCTGATGGTCTCGACAGCACTGAAGGAGTGAAGCGGACCCGATCGGTAGTCTCGGATTCGGAGGGCAGGATCTGGTTTTCACTCAGCCGGGGGCTGTCGGTTGTTAATCCATCCCAGATCAATGACAATTCAGTTCCCGCGCTGCCTCACATCGAGGCGATCACCGCCGATAACAACACCGCAAAACTCGCCGCCTTCATTCAAATTCCTGCATCTCCCAGGCGAATCACATTTGAGTACACGGGGCTGAGCCTCGCGGCGCCTGAACGGATTCGCTTTCGGTATTTTCTCGAGAATTTCGACAGTACCTGGAGCCAGCCGGTTGCAGCGCGAGAAGCCGTTTACACGAACCTTGGGCCGGGCTCCTATCGATTCCGGCTGGTCGCCAGCAACAGCGAGGGGCTGTGGAACGGGCCAGAGACTGCGATCGATTTGAACGTCGCCCCGGCCTACTATCAAACTTACTGGTTCCGATTGTTGTGCCTAGCTGCGTTTCTGGCATTTTTTTGGGGGCTGCATCAACTCCGAGTGCAACAATTGCGGCGGGAGGAAAGAAAACTTCGCGAAGCCATTGAGACCATTCCGGCCATGGCGTTGATCCTTGGACCCGACGGGGCCGTTCAATTTCGGAATCGACGCTGGGTTGAATATACCGGCCTGTCGCAGTTGGGAAACGCGGTGGGATTCGAGAAAACTGCTATTCATCCCGAAGATCTGGACCGACATGTACGACGATGGGGCGCGAGCCTTGCCAGCGGTGAGCCGTTCGAGGAGGAGATGCGCATCCGCCGCACCGACGGGGAATATCGGTGGTTTTTGTGCCGCGCCGTGCCACTGCGGGACAAGCGAGGAAAGGTCGTGAAATGGTACGGTGCGGCGACCGACATTCAAGATCGCAAGCGTGCGGAACAGCTACAGGCAGACCTTGCACACACCAATCGGGTCAGCTTGCTCGGGGAACTGGTTGCCTCCATCTCGCACGAACTCGCACAGCCCATCACTGTCACAACCGCTCATGCCAAGGCATCTTTGCGATGGCTTCAGCGCGACCCTCCCGATCTGACGCAAGTTCGCAAAGGGACGGAAAGAATCGTCGAAGCGGGCACCCTTGCTTCGGAAATCATCAACCGTCTGCGATCGTTGTACAAGAAGTCTCCTCCACAACGTGAGTTGGTCGACGTGAACGGAATCATTCACGAAATGCTCACGCTGCTGAAAGGTGAGGCGACGTCAATTACCATACGCATGGAGCTTGCCGCTCAACTGCCCAAAACCATGGTAGACCGTGTGCAGCTGCAGCAGGTGTTCATGAACCTCATGCTTAACGGGATTGAGGCCATGAAGGACTCGGGCGGCGGAGAGCTTACGGTGAGGTCGCAGCTCCGGGATTCTCAACTGCTATTCTCGGTCAGTGACACTGGCGTGGGACTGCCAACGGACAATGGCGATCAGATCTTTTCTGCTTTTTTCACCACCAAGGTCCAAGGTAGCGGGATGGGTTTAGCCATCAGCCGTTCCATTGTAGAGTCGCATGGCGGCCGGTTGTGGGCGATCGCTAACGATGGACGAGGTACAACCTTTCATTTCACCTTGCCGACCGAGGTAATGGAGCCAAGACCCCTGGTTATCTAGAGTGTTTTCCATCGCCTTGATGCGAGCCGTACGATCTGATGTGTTCAGAGAAACTCATCAAAGCTCACGTTCCAAGGATAAGATCGGCCGGGAAAGGTTTATTACCGGGACACCGAATGTGTAACCAAGCTCTACATCGATTCGCGGATAACCGACGCCGACAAAAGAAAATCGAAGAAGGCCTTGCGCAACTGGCACGTCAAGGAAAGAAGTTCTGGTATCTACCAAAGGTGCAGAAGTTCTGCTATTGAATGAAGTATGATTTCGGCCAAATGCCCAAATTATGATGCCGGCAGCGCCAACGAGGGGTTGTCATCTGCTGTCTGTATCTCCCAGCCGCGCATGTTTGACGCGGCCCCGGCAGGAACCTATTGTCTCAATTCGACTTCGGTGGCGCCTTGCCCACCCTGGTTTTGCGGTGGTTCGGTGATGGTGGTGACGTGGGGATGATTGCGGAGAAATTCGCGTAGGGTGCGGCGGAGGACGCCCATTCCGGTGCCGTGAACGATGCGGATGCGAGCGAGCCCGGCCAGGAATGCGCGGTCGAGGAAGCGTTCGACTTCAACCTGAGCTTCATCGGCAGTGCGGCCGATGACATTGATCTCTGAGCTCATGTAGTCGGCGTCGTTGGCAGTTGCTACTGTGACGCCTCCGCGCTTGCGAGCGGCTTCAAGCGGTGTGATCACTTTTACTGACTCGACTTCGGCTATGTCATCGATGACGGCGCGCATCTTCAGCTGGCCCATCGAGACTTCGAAGGTTTTGCGATCGATGACGCGGTCGACTCGCGCCTGACGCCCAAGTGATTTGAGTCTGACCAGGTCGCCTACCTTGATGCCCTTGGGGATGTGAGGTTGGGCCGCGGGGTCGTTCTTGTCGGCGCGGTTCGTGTGGGCGACGACCGTAGAGTTGAACTGCTCAGAGAACTCCCGGCGAAGAGTCGCCATGCGGCGGTCGGAGTCGCGCGCAATCTTCTGCGCCAGTGCCTTGTCGTCGATGGCCTTGACCGTCTCGCGGAGCTGGTACGCGAAGTCTTCGATGAGGGAATTCAACTTGCCTTCGAGCTCTTTAGTTCGCGCTTTCTGTTCGACACGGCCTTCCACCTCGAGCCGGGCGCGTTCGCGCGAGAGCTCGCGCTCGCGCTGTTGCAGGGTTTCCCGCTCCACGCCAGCGGCGGTTAGCTGATCATGGAGCTGGTCGAGGAAGGCTCCAATGTCCGCGGTCTGCTTGGTCATCTGGGCGCGGGCGGCGGCAATGATCTCAGGTTGAAGGCCGAGCCGGGCCGCGATATTGAGGCCGGCAGAGGCTCCTGGGACCCCAAGCCGCAGCTCGTAGGTGGGAGTAAGGGTTTGCTGATCGAACCCGACGGCCGCGTTGACGACGCCGGGATGGTTGGCAGCGTAGACCTTCAGCGACGTCAGATGAGTGGTGATGCAGCACCAGGTGTTCATGGTCAGGAAGTGGGTGGCCATGGCAACCGCGAGTGCAGCGCCTTCTTCGGGGTCCGTGGCCGAGCCCAACTCATCGAGCAGCACCAGCGAGTCGGCAGTGGCTTCGCGGGAGATGCGGTCGAGGTTGACGACGTGGGCGGAGAAGCTGGAAAGATCGCGTTCGATCGACTGAGCATCGCCGATGTCGGCGTAGATGCTCTGGAAGAGGGGAAGCTTTGCTCCTTCCGCGGGGACAGGAACACCGGACTGCGCCATGAGAGAGAGCAGGCCGAGAGTCTTCAGCGTCACCGTCTTGCCACCGGTGTTGGGCCCACTGATGACGAGCTGCTTTGTCCCGGCCGGAAGAATCACGGTGAGCGGCACAGGAGTTTTTGGCTCTTCACTAGCTGCGAGGGCTGCGGCTCTCATGCGAAGCTCCAGCAGTGGATGACGCGCCGCGGTGAGAGACAGGTCCTCTGAAAATGTTGGGCGAACACATTTTAGAGTGCCGGCGAATCGCGCCCTCGCAAAGTGGGATTCGACCTCCGCGAGAATGCAGGCGCCCAGGTGAATTGCTGTTGCCTTTTCGCCAAGAGCGCGAGTCATGGCGACGAGAATGCGATGAATCTCGGACTGTTCTTCATCGAGGAGACGAACTAATTCGTTGT
>DASXLU010000352.1:0-5210 GCA_036496065.1 Candidatus Acidiferrum sp. | reverse complement strand
GTTGTAGTCCACCCAAAGGCCGCCCATGGTGTAGTGAATTGCCGGATAAATGCGCATGGGAACTTTGTAGGGATCTTCGCCGGTGATGCGCTCGTACATTTCGAAAAGATTGCCGTAACGCTCGGCGATTTTGTGAGCGCCCAAACGCTTGGTGCAATCCGCAAAATCGAGGTAGACGCCGAGACCGGTTTCGCCAACTCCACGACCAGCATCGCATTCGGCTTTAGCGGCGCGGGAAGCGATATCGCGAGGGACGAGGTTGCCGAAACTGGGATAGCGGCGCTCGAGGTAATAGTCGCGATCCGACTCGGGGATCTCGTTGGGCGGACGTTTGTCGCCAGACGTCTTGGGAACCCAGATGCGTCCGTCGTTGCGGAGGGATTCGGACATCAGAGTGAGCTTGGACTGATAGTCGCCGGCGACGGGAATGCACGTGGGGTGAATCTGCGTAAAACAAGGGTTGGCGAAGAGAGCGCCACGCTTGTAGGCCCGCCAACTGGCGGTGACGTTGCAACCTTTCGCGTTCGTAGAAAGGTAGAAGACATTGCCATAGCCGCCGGTGGCGAGAATGACGGCGTCGCCCATGTGGACTTCGATTTTGCCGTCGTAGAGGCTGCGGGTGACGATGCCGCGGGCATGGCCATCGACAACGATGAGATCGAGCATCTCGGTGCGCGGATGCATTTTGACCGTGCCAAGACCGATCTGGCGCTCGAGAGCCTGATACGCACCGAGAAGCAGTTGCTGGCCCGTCTGGCCGCGCGCGTAGAAAGTGCGGGAAACTTGCGCGCCACCGAAGGAACGATTGTCGAGGAGGCCACCGTATTCACGGGCGAACGGTACACCTTGGGCGACGCACTGGTCGATGATGTTGACGCTAACTTGGGCTAGACGATAGACGTTGGCCTCGCGCGCGCGGAAATCGCCGCCTTTTACCGTGTCGTAGAAGAGGCGGAAAACGCTGTCGCCGTCATTGTGATAATTCTTGGCAGCGTTGATGCCACCCTGTGCGGCAATGGAGTGGGCGCGGCGCGGGCTGTCTTGAAAGCAGAAAGAGTGGACGTTGTAGCCGAGCTCCGCGAGGCTGGCAGCAGCAGCGCCTCCGGCAAGACCGGTGCCAACAACAATGATGTTGTACTTGCGCTTGTTGGCCGGATTAATGAGCTTGAGATTGAACTTGTGCCGGTCCCAAGAGCTTTCAATCGGCCCGGTCGGGGCGTTGGATTTCAATTCCATGAAGTCGAGGCTCCCTAGACAGGCTTAATAAAGCCGGCCAGAACGGCGACCGGGATGGAAATGTTGCCGGCGGCGATCAGGATGGCAATGACCTTGGCAGCGAGTCTTATCCACGGCGTGTAAACAGGATGGCTAAAACCGAGCGATTGAACGGCGCTCCAGATGCCGTGATACAGGTGATAGCAAAGCATGATCATCGCGACGATATAGAAAAGAGAAACGGGCCAAACCTGAAAGCCGGTGACGACGTTGTTGTAAACGTTGTGCTCGTCGAAAGGACCGCCGGGATGCACGGTGCCAAAAGTGAAGTGCAACAGGTGAAAGATGATGAAAGCCAGCACGATGGGGCCGCTCCAGGCCATGGTGCGCGAGGCATACGTGGAATGAGCGTTGACCTTTTTGACATATTTAATGGGACGCGCTCTGGCCTGCATGGCGACAAGCTTGGCGGACGCCCAGATGTGCAAGATGACGGAAATCAGCAGCGTGATGCGCGCACTCCACAAAAGTGCGGGAAGAGATTTCAGGTTGGCCGAGTACTGATTGATTTTATCGGGCCCCAAATAGATCTGCAGATTGCCGAGCAGGTGAGCGACGACGAAACCGACCAGAATGAAACCAGTAACGGCCATGATCGCTTTCTGGCCGATGGTAGTTTGCCAGAAGCGCAGGCTGCCGCCCGGCAGATTTATGGCAGTGGCACTCATAGTGTGGATTCGTCCTTCAGACTGCCTAACAAATTATTTGATGAAAAAAAAAGACTCAGGGATACGCAGCTTGTGTCAGGCCGGGTTGCCGATGAAGACATGCCCTCTCCGCGGAAAGATGCGAAAAACAGTTGCGGTGACTCGCAAATTACACATGCTCACTGGAATCGCGACCATTTCAGTATATGAAGTTGAAATAACTGTTGCAAGTAAGGCTGTCGCTTCGGAAAGCACAAACTTTTCGAAATATTCTTGCGGTTCGCAGAGGAAGCGCTGAACATAGAGGGAGAGACGGAGGGCCACCGCGCTAGACGTCATTCCCCCTTCCAGATTTGGAGTAAGTTTCAAGGAAGATGAGCACAAACCTGGTTTCGGAGTTAGAACGCCTGGCCATGGCGCTGGAGGACGACAGCGCCTCAACGGCGGAGGTATCGCTGCCGGCGATTGCGGAACGCATCGCAAAAAACATGGGCGTGAAAGCAGACGAGGTTGCGATCCTGGGAGTATCGAATCGCTGGCGTCATTTGCACTTTCTGGTTCCGCAAGCGTTGAAGAACGTGGGATTCATTCCGCTCTCGAGCACTTCGGCGTTGGCAGCACGCACCGCGCGAGACAGCAAACCAGAAATTAACAACAATTTTTCGGCAGCCCGCCACGCTACCGTGTTTGAAGGTGTGAAGACGGCGGCGGTCTCCGGCGAATCGATTCAGAAAATTATCAGCGCGCCAATCCATTGCGACACTAAGGTTGTGGGAGTGATGCAAGTGAGCCGCAAAGGAAGCAATGCTTCCGAAGCGGGACCGGATTTCACCGCAGAAGACCTCGGAAGAGTCCTGGCGTTGTGCCGTCCGTTGGGAAAATTGGTGCGGCACTTGTCTGGCGACTGAGAAGTTCGCTCTGTCTTCAGGAATTTTGTTCATCGCACGTTCACACGTGCCGCGACGTGACTGCTGGGCTCTTTCTTCATTGACACTCCGAAACCTTCTTGTTACTTTTCCACAAGGCCGAAGTTTTTCGAGTAAATCCACTCACGGAAACGGTGACCGAGCAAAATGGCGTTTGTCGCAAAGAAAATTTTCCTGACCAAAGGCGTAGGAAAGCATCGTGAAAGACTGTCGAGCTTTGAGCTTGCGCTGAGGAATGCCGGCATCGCTGCGTGCAACATTGTGCGCGTGTCGTCGATTTTTCCGCCGAACTGCAAATTGATTTCGCGCAGCGAGGGATTGAAGCAGATCAAGCCAGGACAAGTGGCGTTCACGGTGATCAGCGAGAATTCGACGAAGGAACCGCACCGGCTAATCGCGGCGAGCATTGGTCTGGCTCTGCCTGGCGATAAATCCATGTACGGCTACTTGTCGGAGCACCATTCTTTCGGTGAAACCGAAGATATCGCGGGCGAATATGCCGAAGAACTCGCGGCCGAAATGTTGGCGACCACGCTAAATGTGGAATTTGATCCGGATTTGAGCTGGGACGAGAAAAAAGAGGTCTACCGGATCTCCAACAAGATTGTGCGCACCATGAACATCACGCAGTCGGCAGTGGGCGATAAACGAGGATTGTGGAGTACCGTGCTGACGGCAGCCTTCCTGATCGGCGAAAACGACTAAGCTAAATTTCCGCAAATTTTTCTGAATCGCGGAGGACGGATTAGGCTCGTTCTCCGCTTTGTTTCCGTGCTGGCCGGGCATCTTCCGAAAATTCTTCAGACTCCAAGCACAAAGCTCAGGCGGCGTCGAGATCGTAGGCTGCTTTGAGCCACTTTTTCAGTTCATCGTCGATTTCGGCGAGCGATGAGACGGGTATGCGGTGAGTGATGCGGTCTTTTTTTGCGAGACCGCCCGTATCGATCAGGCGCTTTGGCAATCGTGCCGTGTACGTGGTGAAGCACAGGCCAAGATCGATGCGGGAATTGGTGGTGGGCTTAATTTGCGCAAAGACGTGCTCGCGATAAAGCGGAACCATCGTCTTGCACGGACAGGCCTTCACATCGGGGCCCAGCGATTTTCCCAATTTCAGAAGCGCATCATAAACGGGGCGGAGATGTTCTTTCGCGCCGCCGTACTGCCCTTCCACATATTGGACCGCGCTGGCGAGATAGCGTTCGGGAGTATCTTCTTCCGTGTCCTTCCCTTCTGCGCGGTCGGCAATCCACCAGGCAGAATTGGTGCCGAGTTTGTGTTTGCTTTTGAGCCAGGCACGGCGCGATGCGTTTTCTTTCGGGCCGTCCTTAATGACTACGGCGATCCACTCGTCGAGCGAGCGTCCTGTTTTCGGTTTCAGTTCGGCGATCCATTTCTGAACCATGGCTACACCAGGGTGAACGTCGTAGGTCGCGCTGGTGGATTTTGCGGTGGCGGTTTTGGGCATGAGCGCCTCCAGACCATGAAATTCCCGAGAGTGTATAACAGCTCGACCGGGTGGTGAAGAGGGCTAAAAGAAGGCTGGATTTTTGGAGTGAGACTCGCTCGGAGAGAAATTCGCGCTTTCGAGAACAATTTATTGGGAGTCGGGCAATGAATATGCGAAATCGTAGGAGTGCTTTCCGCCCGCCGCGATGATGATGTTCATGGTGCCGGTGAGGCCGACGAACTGGCCGGTGCCGGAATCGGGAACGACGATGATATTGAGGTGAGGAGTGTTGTGGTCCATTGTGGCGTTGTGTTGGAGGATGAAGGTGCCGGTACGACCATGCAGCGATCCCGAAACTCGCTCGATCGCGACGTAACCACCGGAGCCTTTGCGAATGTCGCCGCCGGTGAGCATTTCGCCCTTGCTGGTGGCTTCGAGATCGCCGTGAAATTGTTTGTCGATGGACATGCGGCCGAGTGAATTGTCGTCGGTCTTGTTGGCTGGCTCGAGTGGAGTCAACTTTACTTCGAACGGACCGGTGGCGTGTTGAGTCATGGGAGCGTCCTTGGATTGGCGAGGGGTAGTATACGACGGCAGAAGGAAAGCGATTACGAAGATGGAGAATTTGAGCACTGTGGTGGACCTCTCGTTTCAAGGAAGAAAGAAGGAGCAAGGATAACGCAGAGGCGCAGAGGACGCTAAGGCGCGCGGAGGAAGGAAGGCGTAAAACAAGGGGACTCAAGACGCTGGGATTTTGCGGACATGGGGCCAGCGGTGCTGCGCCCCTACAGGTTGTCGCTCTCGCGCGGAGGAATCCACGAGCACAGGCACGAATCCTGGCGCCACATGTTATTTTTTTAAATAGCCGATGCGCTGGAGAACGGAGCCGACAATGAGCGGAAGAGCGACGGTGGC
>DASXLU010000351.1:0-5767 GCA_036496065.1 Candidatus Acidiferrum sp. | reverse complement strand
AGCGCGATTGCGCACTACGAACCTACGACAGCGCCCCTGGCCGTGAATCACCAGGGTCAATACCCTTCCGTCACGATTTCTTTCAATCTTGCTCCAGGGATCGCTCTCAGCGACGCATCGCGAGCCATTCTCGACATGGAACAGAAAATCGGCATGCCCAACACCATTCATGGCATGTTTTCCGGTACTCTGCAGGCATTCCAGTCGTCACTTGCAAGCGAACCTTTCCTGATTATCACAGCGCTGATGGCGGTTTACATCGTCTTGGGAATTCTTTACGAAAGTTTCGTCCACCCCATTACGATCTTGTCCACACTGCCGTCTGCCGGAGTTGGCGCCGTCCTCGCTCTGCTGATGTTCCACATGGATCTTAGTGTGATTGCGATTATTGGAGTCATCCTGCTCATCGGCATCGTAAAGAAAAATGCAATTATGATGATCGATTTTGCTCTGGCCGCGGAACGCTTCGACCAAAAGAGCCCTAAAGATGCGATCTTCCAAGCGTGTATTTTGCGTTTCCGGCCGATTCTCATGACCACCATGGCGGCGCTTTTCGGCGCATTGCCATTAGCTTTAGGCACAGGAACGGGTTCGGAATTGCGCCGCCCCTTGGGCATTACCATCATTGGCGGCTTAATCCTGAGCCAGATGCTGACCCTCTACACCACGCCGGTAGTTTATCTTTCCCTGGATCGTCTGAGAGTTCGCTGGCTGCGCGCGCATGGCAAAGTTCCCCACCCGCCAGGACAGATCGAATCGTATGGTGGAGCGGCCGATTGAGTAATCAATTCAAATATCTGGTTCCCGAGGAGACCGGGATGCGACTGAAATTCACTTTGCGGAGCGCTGCGGCACTTCTTTGCACTGTTTTGTTGCTGCAGAGCTGCAACGTCGGGCCAAAATATAATCGGCCGCCTGTTCAGACTCCTGCAACCTTCAAAGAAGTCACTCCGGACGACCTGAAGAAAATGGACGGCTGGAAAGTAGCCCAGCCGCAAGATAGCGCGCTGCACGGCAAATGGTGGGAAATTTTCGGAGATCCCGAGCTAAATTCCCTCGAGGATCAAATCAGCATTTCGAACCAAAACGTCGCGGCCGCGTTTGCGAACTTCATGGCCGCTCGGGCGTTGGTACGCGAGGCGCGCTCGCAATATTTCCCCACCGCAAGCGTCGGCCCTTCCATCAACCGCGAGCATCAACCCAGCACCACAAGTGCGGCAAACAGCACGTTTACGGGCAAAACGTTTAACGCCTATTCCCTCCCGTTTGACGCCAGTTGGACACCGGATTTGTGGGGCCGGGTGCGCAACACCGTGCGCGGCGATGTAGCCAATGCCCAATCTCTCGCAGCCGATCTCGAAAATACGCGCCTTACCGCCCAAGCCGAACTTGCCGTAGATTACTTCCAGCTTCGCGGCCAGGATGCTCTGAAACAACTCCTCGACTCCACGGTGGATGCCTTCGAAAAATCGCTCGAACTAACCAAGGCGCTGTATGAAACGGGAATCGATTCCGATGAGGCCGTGGCGCAAGCCGAAACTCAGCTTGCTTCGACACGCGCTGAGGACACCAACCTTGGCATCGCCCGCGCTCAATTCGAACACGCCATCGCACTACTGGTCGGCCAGCCCGCTTCCACCTTTTCCATTGCCGTTGAGCCGCTCAAGACTCCTCCGCCCGCGATTCCTTTTGGCGTTCCCTCACAGCTTTTAGAGCGCCGCCCAGACGTTGCCGCGACCGAACGCCTCATGGAGCAAGCCAATGCGCAAATCGGCGTGGCGCGGGCCGCTTACTTTCCGACGGTCACCTTGAGCGCGTCCGGCGGCTTTCAGAGCACGACCATCGCGAGCTGGCTTACCTGGCCTAACCGCTTCTGGTCGGTAGGCCCAGCCGTATCCGAAACGATTTACGATGGCGGTTTGCGCCGCTCCACGGTCGAGCAATTTCGCGCGCTTTACGATCAATCCGTAGCGAACTATCGCAACACCGTGCTCACCGCCTTCCAACAAGTGGAAGACAATCTGTCCTCCCTGCGAATTTTGTCTATCGAGGTCCAGCAACAAGACGACGCCGTGAAGGCGGCCACGCGCGGTCTCACCTTGGCTACCGACCGTTATCGGCTGGGAATCGATCCCTACCTCAACGTCATCACGGCGCAAACCAGCCTTTTGAGCAATCAAACCACCGCAGTCAATCTTCGAATACAGCAAATTGTTTCGAGTGTGCAACTGGTCGAAGCGGTCGGCGGAGGATGGGATGCTTCGACGTTACCTACATCGCATCAGATCATTTCCCGAGAAACACCTCCAAATGTCCAAGGTCCGGCTTCGGCCCCTCCGACGAGCAGTCCGGCTCCTGCCGTTCCCAACCCTTAGGTCAGCGGATTCTTCGACTCACCCGTAAGTACAGGTAAATCGTTTAGCACTGCGCGATTACGCAACTCGTCGCAACTTCCAGGCTGCAATCGGGTTTCTTTAGGCGAGACTATTTCTGAGCAACCCAGGCTCAGAATGCAAGATGCTTGCAATTGATTTCCAAGGGGATCTCGATGATTCGCCTAATGAAAATCGTAACGCTTTTAGCGCTGGTGGTTCTCGCCACAATGGCTATTCCAGCCGCTACGCCAGCACAAATCGCCGTTGGCGTCTCCATTCGCATCGGCCCTCCCGCTCTCCCAGTTTATGCTCAACCGATTTGTCCCGCCCCCGGCTATATCTGGACTCCTGGTTATTGGGCATACGGTCCTGAGGGCTACTACTGGGTGCCCGGCACGTGGGTTCTTGCTCCGCAACCCGGGTATCTGTGGACTCCCGGATACTGGGGATGGGGCGGTGGCGTTTATGCGTGGCACGGAGGTTATTGGGGACCCCACGTCGGATTCTATGGCGGCATTAACTACGGTTTTGGATACGGCGGAGTTGGCTTCGTCGGTGGCGAGTGGCGCAGCGGCGTTTTCCACTACAACACGGCCGTAACGAATGTGAACACGACCGTTATCCACAACACTTACGTGAACCGCACCGTCATAAATAACAATGTCACCGTGAGTCGCGTCAGCTACAACGGCGGAACCGGTGGCGTAAACGCGCATGCTACTGAGGCAGAGCGAGCTGCGGAACACGAACATCACTTCGCGGCCACGTCAGTGCAAACTCAGCACGAACATGCGGCCAGCACCAATCGCGCATTTCTCGCCTCGGAAAATCATGGCCGTCCGGCAATCGCGGCCAGTCAGCGGCCCGGCGAGTTTCATGGCGCTGGGGTATCCCCTGCTCGCAGTGCATCCGCAAACGCAAACCGTCCGCCATCTGGCAACAACATGTCGAACCGATCCATGGAACGAAATGATCGGCCGACAAACGGCGCGAATAATTCGCATGCGAACGTAAACCGTCCGTCCAACGAAAATACGGAGCACCCGAATTCGTCTCGGCCTCCACAGTCGCATACCAACGAATCGCATCCACCGCAAAACACGAATCATCCTGCGGAGGGACACCCCAACAACTCGCGGCCTCCGCAACACGAAAGCAAGCCAGAACATCCCGGAGGCGAGCAGCATCCCAGTCACGGTCGCTGAAAATCGCTTCCACTAAACCTTAGTATTTCCGAGGCCAGAGCATCTTCGCTCTGGCCTTTTTTTTGCCTCGGCCGTTTTCCCGTGTCCGCAATAACGCCGCGCAGTAGTCGAAATGGAGGTGGCGTAAAGCGTTACTGTGATAGAAAGACGGTATGCTCACTCCCTGGTTCGGCGAATTCATGGGTACTCTCGTGCTCATATTGCTCGGCGACGGTGTGGTTGCCGGAGTCTTACTCAAAAGATCAAAAGCAGAAAATGGTGGCTGGATGGTGATTACTGCCGGCTGGGCATTCGCGGTGATGTGCGGCGTGTTCACTGCAATTGCTTGCGGCAGCCCTCATGCTCACATCAATCCTGCAATAAGCATGGCTGCTGCTGTTGGCACGGGCGATTACTCGCAATTTCTGCCGTTTTGTTCAGCGCAAGTGCTGGGCGCTTTTGTAGGTGCGGCACTGGTGTGGCTTCACTATTTTCCGCATTGGAAAGAAACTCCGGATCAAGCCGCAAAGCTGGGCATCTTCTGCACCATTCCAGCGATCCGCAGTTATGCATGGAATTTTCTTAGCGAAGTAATCGCCACTTTTGTCCTGGTGCTTGTTGTCGCAGCGATTACGTCGAAGGCTGTAAGCGTGAACGGCCTCGCCGCAGGACTGGGCCCTTATCTAGTCGCGAGCCTGGTTTGGGGGATCGGGCTGTCGTTGGGTGGCACGACTGGATACGCCATTAATCCCGCGCGCGACTTTGGCCCACGCCTGGCCCATGCAAGCTTACCCATCGCCGGCAAGGGTACATCGGACTGGCATTACGCTCCCATTCCAATTTTCGGTCCGTTGGTCGGCGGTGCTCTTGCCGGTCTATTAGCGAGAATTCTGAATATCTAAGGGGATGTATGGCCGCTTATCTCGGGGCACTCGATCAGGGCACCACCAGCACCCGTTTCATTGTTTTTGACCGCGGCGGGCGCATCGTGGCCATGGCACAAGAGGAGCACGAGCAAATTTATCCGTCGCCGGGCTGGGTGGAACACGACCCCGACGAAATTTGGCGTCGCACGCAGGACGTCATACGCAAAGCGCTCGAACAGAAAATCCTGCGACCGCAAGACCTTGCCGCTATCGGGATTACCAACCAACGAGAGACAGCAATCATTTGGAACAAGAAGACAGGACGGCCCATCGCCAATGCCATCGTCTGGCAAGACACGCGCGTTGAAGGCATGGTCGTCGACTTCGCGAAACAAGGCGGCCTGGACCGCTTTCGAGCTACGACGGGACTTCCCCTCTCTACCTATTTCAGCGCACTGAAAATTCGCTGGCTCCTGGAAAATGTTGCGGGCGCGCGTCGCCTGGCGGAAACCGGCGAACTGCTTTTCGGCACGGTTGACACCTATTTGCTTTGGCAACTTACCGGCGGTACAGAGGGTGGCGTTCACCTCACCGACGTCACCAATGCCAGCCGCACGCAACTCATGAACCTCTCCACTCTGGACTGGGACACTGAAACTCTCGCGGCTTTCGATATTCCAAAGAACCTTCTGCCGCGCATCGTTTCCAGCAGCGACATTTACGGCGAAGCCACGCTGGAGTGCATCGCTGGAGTCAAGATAGCCGGAGTGCTCGGGGACCAGCAGGCCGCACTTTTTGGGCAAACCTGCTTCCGTCCCGGCGAAGCCAAGAATACCTACGGCACCGGCTGCTTCTTGCTGATGAACACCGGCGAACGTGCCGTTACTTCCACCTGCGGATTGCTGACAACAGTGGGTTACAAGCTCGGCGGAGCTCCCGCTGTGTACGCGCTGGAAGGCAGCGTTGCCATCACCGGCGCCTTGGTGCAGTGGATGCGCGACAATCTCGGCCTCATCGAAAAGAGTTCCGATATCGAAGACCTGGCCCGCGGGGCACGCGACAACGGTGGCGTTTACTTCGTGCCGGCCTTCAGTGGACTGTACGCCCCATATTGGCGAAGCGATGCGCGCGGCGTCATTGCGGGATTAACGCGATTCGCCGGTAAAACCCACCTTGCTCGTGCTGTGCTCGAAGCCACCGCTTTCCAAACGCGCGAAGTACTCGAAGCCATGGAGAAAGATTCCGAGATTCACCTGTTCTCGCTGCGCACCGATGGCGGCATGGTCGGAAACGAACTGCTGATGCAATTTCAGGCAGACATCCTGAACATTCCCGTGCTGCG
>DASXLU010000350.1:0-3993 GCA_036496065.1 Candidatus Acidiferrum sp. | reverse complement strand
CGGCCCAACTGGTAGACGAAAAAAGCGAGCGCTAAAACGCTGAGATGCAGGGCGAGGCGGGCGGTCCACTCGGAGACGCCGAAAAGTTTGAAGGCCGTGGCCATGCCCCAGTAGGGGAGAGGAGCTTTTTCGAGGTAGCGGATGCCGTCCTGGTGGAGGGTGACCCAATCGTGGCGGACGAGGATTTCGCGGCCAGCTTCCGCGTGGGAAGCGTCGGCGTCGTCGAAGAGCGAAGGACGAAACAAGCCTGGCCCGTAGATGAAGAGCCAAAGCAGGGTTAGCGCAAGAATGGAAAGCCAGAACCGTTGAGCGATGGTTCGGTTCATGCGAGCTCGAAAGCCTCAGAGTGGATGTACAGAATGCTGAAAAATGCCGTAGCTGCAAACGGCGATCACAGATGGCGAGAAGAAAAGCGCAAGTTCACGAGGGCAAGATACGAAGGCTGGGTCGTTTCCTGCAAAAGTGAGAGTAAAATGAGACCAGTTTCTCTAACGCGCATCCGTGATGTAACAAGCAAGTTTAACACGCGAGAATGAAACGCGGAGCGCACGACGCGTCGATGGATGTGGGGGGCTGGGTGCGTGCTAGGCTGTGTACAAACGGTCGCGCCGAGCAGAAAAGTGTATTGGTTGCAGCCTTGCGAGCGATTTGGGCATGAATTTGGGCGAGCGTGCGCATTGGCACGCGTGCAAGGCGCGAGTGGAATCAGCGGGGTGTAGCGAGCTGTGTTTATTCTGAAGCTGCTATTCGGGCTGGCGGTCGTGGGGACGTTCACGTCCACGATTTTTCTGCTGCTGACGATTGCAGGCTACGTGCGATTCAAGCGACAGGCGCGAAGAGCAAAAGAAAAATTCGCGAAAATCAGGGACTTCCCAGCGGTATCGGTGTTGAAGCCGGTTCACGGGCTCGAAGCACAGCTAAAGGAAAACATCGAAAGCTTCTTTCAGCAAGACTATCCGGCTTATGAGATTTTATTCGCGGCTGAGGGAGGGGATGATCCGGCGCTGGAAGTGGTGCGAGAGGTCAGCGCGCGCTATCCGAAAATTTCAACGCAAATCCTGTTGACCGGAAAGCCGCCGTGGGCGAATCCACCGGCGTTCGCGTTTTACCGCATGGCTGAGGTGGCGCGGTACGAAATACTGGTGACCAGCGACAGCGACGTGGAAGTGCTGCCAAATTATTTGCGGGATGTCGTGGCGGCAATGCTGGAGCCTAAGGTCGGCATGGTGACGTGCGTGTACCGCGGAAAAAATGCGGCAGGATTCTGGAGCGGGCTGACGGCCATCGGCATGTCGGTGGAAATGACGGCGGGCGTGCTGGTGGCGAATCTGATGGAAGGGATCAAGTTTGGGCTGGGGCCAACGATCGCAGTGAGCAAAAAGGCGCTCAAGAGCATTGGAGGATTCGAGGCGGTCGGGGAATATTTCGCGAACGATTTCGTGATTGGAAATTTTATCGATAAGGCTGGATATCGCGTGCTGCTTTCGCATCACACGATCAATCATGTGGTGGAGCAGAAGACGTTCAAGAAGATGTGGATCAGCCAGTTGCGGTGGGCAACTTCGACGCGATATTCGCGGCCTGTCGGGCATTTGGGTACGGGGCTGATCTTCGCGATGCCTTTTGGGCTGTTGGGATTGGTGACGGGAATAATGCTGAACCGGCCGATGTGGGGCGTGGCTATGTTAGCGGCGGCGGTGCTGAATCGTGTGCTGGAGTCGGTGATGGTTGGGTGGGAAGTGGTGCGGGACCCGGTCGCGCTGAAGAAATTTTGGCTGTACCCGCTGCGGGATCTGTTGGGATTTGCGGTTTGGGTGGCGAGCTTCGTGAATGCACAGACGGTGTGGCGCGATACGGAATATGAATTGAAGGGCGACAAAATTGTGCTGCGAAAAGGCAGTGCAGCGACGCCGTCGACGGGCCATTGAGTGACGGGGCGGGCAATGAAACGAGCGGGACAAAACTTCGAGTGATGCTAGCCCACGTTTCGATTTGGCGTTGGATCGTCTTACTGATAGCGCTGGCACCGCTGGGCTACTACGTTGTTGCAATCCTGGCCGCAATTCGGTTCTTCCTACGTGAACGGGCGCGGACTCTTGCGGAGTTCACGCCGCCGGTCAGCGTGCTGAAGCCGGTACGCGGAGTGGATTTTGCTTCGCGAGGAAACTTCGCGAGCTTCTGCGAGCAGGATTATCCCGAATACGAAATTCTGTTCTGCGTGAACGAACTGACGGATGGAGCGGTGCCGCTGATTCAGCAACTCATCCGCGAATATCCCCAGCGAAAAATAAGGCTGCTCTCGGGGGCGGCGCAAATCGGCAGCAATCGCAAGGTGAACAATCTTGCGTTGATGACGCGCGAGGCGCAGCACGAGATTGTGGTGCAGAGCGATGGGGATGTCCGTGTGGGGAAAACTTATTTGCGCGAGATGGTGGCGCCGTTCGCGGACGGAACCGTGGGCGTAGCGAGCTGCTTCTACCGAGGTGTGGCCGAACGCAATCTGGAAGCGGAACTGGAAGCGGTGGGAGCGGCGAGCGATTTTTTTGCGGGCGCGCTGGTGGCGGAGTGGATGGAAGGAATCACATTTGCGCTGGGCGCTTCGGTGGCAACGACCAAGAAATGGTTGGGAAAGATCGGCGGGTACGAAGCGCTGGCGAATGTTTTGGCGGATGACTATGAGTTGGGGAATCGCATCCACAAGGCAGGCGGAAAAGTGCTGCTGTCGCGCGAAGCAGTGTGGACGATGTACCCGGCGCAAACGTTGAAGGGATTCTGGGAGCACCAGGTGCGGTGGGCAAGGACGGTGCGGCTGGTCAGGCCGGCGTCATTCTTTGGCTTGATTTTCACGCACGGGCTGCCGTGGGGCGTGCTGGCGGCTTGTATAGCGCCGACGTGGTGGATCAGCGTGGCCTACGTGGTTGCTTATCTGGTATTGCGATTGACGATGGCGTGGGTGGTGGGAGTGTGGGGCGTACGAGACGAGGTGCTGCGGCGAAAGCTATGGCTCGTGCCGGTGCGAGACGCGATCCATTTTGTGGTGTGGCTCGGGGGTTTCGCATCGAATCGCGTAACCTGGGGCGGGTTGGAGTTCAGGATTAACAAGGGCGAAATGGTAGAAGTGAAGGATGGCGAAAATTAGCCGATGGAGTAAAGGTGCGAAGGAACATGGCCGGTGGGCAAAGCCAGAAGCGAGCGCGAATGAAGGCACACAAGTTCATCAAGAAATACTTGGTGGAATCGGGAAAACATTTCCGGCTGAAGGATTACGATCCAGCGGATACGCACGGTCTGAAATCCGAGGACAAGCCTGAAGCGAAGGAGTGGCTGGACGAGGGCGTGAGGGAACTCGCCGATTTGCAGGATGTGCTCTATGCGCAGAGTAAATGGGCGCTGCTGGTGGTCATACAGGCTATGGATGCCGCCGGAAAAGACAGCACGATCAAGCATGTGACCTCGGGCGTAAATCCGCAGGGCGTGGATGTGTACTCGTTCAAGGCACCTTCAACTGAAGAGTTGGCGCACGATTATCTTTGGAGGACGAGCCGCTGCTTGCCGGCGCGCGGGAAGATTGGAATCTTCAACCGATCGTATTACGAAGAAGTGCTGGTGGTGCGCGTCCATCCCGAGTTTCTGGATAAGCAAAGAATCCCGGACGAGTTGCGCGGAAAACATCTCTGGAAGCGCCGTTATGAGGACATAAATGCGTTCGAGCGGTACATAACGGGCAACGGCATCGCCGTTCGGAAATTTTTTCTGAATATATCCAAGGAAGAGCAGCGCAAGCGTTTTCTGGCGAGACTGGATGAGTCGCACAAAAACTGGAAATTCTCGCCAGACGATGTGAAGGAAAGGGAACACTGGGACGATTATCAGGACGCGTACGAAAAGATGATTCGCAACACGGCAACGGAGCATGCGCCGTGGATCGTCGTGCCGGCAGACAACAAATGGTTCAGTCGATTGCTGGTGGTGGCAAGCATTAACGATCTGCTG
>DASXLU010000349.1:0-8566 GCA_036496065.1 Candidatus Acidiferrum sp. | reverse complement strand
TACCAGCCGCTGGATTTCCGCAATCGAGCCAGTTCCATTAAGTTGCAGCGCCAGTTTCTCGCGGCCCGCACCGCCCAGATGCGTATGCGCATCGTTGAAGCCAGGCATCACAAACCGTCCCTTTAGCTGGAACGTTTCCTCGGCTTGCGCGCCACCGCAGTCCAGCATGATGTGCTCGATCGTTCCGACACACAGAATCTTTTCATCGCGAACAGCAATCGCCGATCCCCATGGTTGCTTCGGATCGTTGGTATAAATCCTGCCGTGCAGGTAATAGGTCGTGCGGTGCAGGGCAGGTTCCGGCGTGCTTGCTTGACCGAACGCCGCAACAGCGGCCACGCCGCTGCAAAATGTCGTAAGCGCAATTCTGGCCACGCCAGGCGCGATCTTCACTGGCCTTTCTCCGGGCTTCCTCCCGAGGTCCCAAGCAAGGTCAATAGGACGCGCTTCAATCCCAGTTCCCTGCCGGCCGGCTCGTACCACTCCTGCAGCGAATGCGCGCCGCCACCATTTCCTCCGGCGCCAATCGCAATCGCGTCGATGCCCTGCGACAGCGGGATATTCGCATCGGTCGAAGACCGCTCTATTCTCGACTGATTGCCAACATAATCATCCGCCGCCCGCAAAGTTGCCAGCAGCGCCGAGTCCGAAGCGAGCTCGCCACCCGGCCGACTGCCAATCACCGAAACCTTCCAGTCCAATTTTCCGCGGTTCCTCTCGCGCGCATTATCGGTTTCATCTTTCACGCCTGCGGCAATCGATTCGCGCAGCGCGTTCTCTAGCCGCACCAATTCGTCTTCGCTCTCAGAGCGCAGGTCCACTTTCAACTTGGATTCGTAGGGAATTGAATTTACCGATGTGCCGCCTTCCACTTGGCCCAAATTAAATGTTGTCCGCGGATTCACCGGCACCTTGGTGTTGATGAACCGTACCGAACCTCGCACCATGGCGTTAATCGGATTGGGAATGCCGAAATCCGACCAGCTGTGGCCGCCAGGGCCGGTGATCACCACTTCCAACCGCCGCGAAGCCAAGGCTTTCGTCGTGACATGGTCGACCCCAGAGCCGTCCAGCACAATTACCGCTCGCAATTTATTTCGGTAAGCGTCAATCAGCGCGCGCATCCCACGCAAATTCCCTTCGCCCTCTTCGCCCACATTTGCCGCAAACACTATGGTGCGTTGCGGCCGCACCTTTGCCACATAAATGGCTCGCGCAATGCCGATCAGCGCCGCCAGACCAGTTCCGTTGTCGGATATCCCCGGCGCTACCAGCCGATCGCCTTCTTCATGCACCTGCACATCGGTTCCAGCGGGAAAAACCGTATCCAGATGCGCGGTCAGCAGCACAACCTCTTTGTCGCTGATGCCGCGTAATTCACCAACCACATTGCCAATTTTATCGATTTGAACGGTCAGGCCTTGTGCCGCCAGCAACGCCTTCACGGCCGCGGCTCTTTTTTCTTCATGGAATGATGGGGCAGGAATCTCGGTCAGGCGGGCTTGCTCTTGATTGATCCACTTAACATTTTTCTCAAGCCATTCCAGCGCTGCTCGCACCTGTCCCTGGTCGGCAAGGCTCTGCGAAGTGGCGGGTTTCATCGTCTGCGGCGCGACCGAGGAGCGAATCGGCATAGCGAAAAGCATAACGCAAAGCGCAGCGCGTTTCACTGTACTAAAAGACAGCATGCGCACAAAAAAATCGCTAGCTACTATCTGTGGAAGCAGGCGCATCCCCGCAGTGTACTGTATAAATCAGTTACTTGGCGGCAGCAGAGAAATTCGGGGCGCCTACCCTACCCATCGCTTGTGGCGCTTTTTGGATTTAAGGAAGGTTGCTGACTCTTCGCGCAAATGTTTTCCGCCTGCATCTGGACGAACTAAACAGCCGGAACTCCCGGCGCTGCGCACAAGGAGCGCAACTCTTCTTCGGTGAGCATGCGCGAAGATTGCTTAGCGGCGTCAAAAATGCGGTTCACCAACTCATCGGTCGCCGGAATTTTGTGGCGCGCAAGCCAGTACAACACGTTGGATTTGCCGCTCATTGGGCCAATCTCCACGATTTGCTCCAGACCCACCAGGTGCGCGGGCACACCGCTATAGACGGCGTCCGCAAGATGGCGGTCGTGTTTGTTCAGCGCCTTGATGATCGCCGCGGCGTGCACTCCGGTGCCCGTTCGAAATGCATCGCGGCCGAATACGGGATAATTCGGCGGGATCGTGGTGTGAGTTACCTTGGCCACACGCTCGCAGTACGCGCGCAGATAGGTCAGGTCGTTGTCAATCAGACCCATCAGCCGCAAATTCACCAACATCAACTCCATCGGAGTATTGCCGACACGCTCCCCAAGCGATAGCGCCACGGCATGCACCTGGTTCGCTCCCGCCGCAATTGCCGCCAGCGAGTTAGCGATCGCCAATCCACGGTCGCGATGCCCATGCCAATCGACTCGAATGTTTTCACCCGACGGTTTCACCACCTTCTCGATGGCAAACTGCACTAGGTTGTACGTGCCTTCTGGCGTCGCGTGTCCAACCGTGTCGCACAGGACGATTGCGAGCGCCCCGCTACGAATCGCCGTGGTGTAGAGCCTCTGCACGGTTTCTGGATCGGTCCGCACGGTATCTTCCGTGACGTACATTGACGGTAAGCCGTGATCCACGGCAAACTTCACTGCTTTTTCTGTGGTCCGCTCCAGGTGATCCACGGTCCAGTCTTCCACCAACCGCCGGATCGGGCTCGTACCCAAAAATGTCGCGGCTTCGATGGCAATTCCCACGCGCTGCGAAATTTCAACAATTGGACGGATGTCAGCTTCCACAGTTCGCGCCGCACAATTCGGCTTGATGCGCATGCGATTGGTGGCAATTTCCCGCGCGAGCGCTTCCACATGTTCCGCCGCGCGCGGTCCTGCACCCGGCAGGCCGATATTCACCGAATCGATTCCAACGGCTTCCATCAGATGCAGGATTTCAATTTTTTCCGCGATGGTGGGATCGTGAATGGAAGGATTCTGCAGACCATCGCGCAGGGTCTCGTCGTTCAATAAAACGCGAGTGCCAGGCTTTATCGCGGTCTGCCCAACAAGATTCCAATCGTATATCAGCTCATTCTGGGACACGGCGGAGCGACCTCCTTGCCCGATTTAATACCGCACGGTGTAACTGTTCGGCTGCTGCTGCGGGTCCGGCCGGTAGATGACTTTGCAAAACTCGCAGCGATAGATTTCCGCGCCTTTTCCGACGACCAACGCTACCTCGGCGGGAAAATCGAACCAGCGCTTCAAGTGCCCTGCGCAGAGCTTCCCTTTTTCGTTTTTCTCATCGCACGCGCGCTGCTTTGGCTTTCGCGTCTTAATCTTTGGACCTGCTTCGACCACCGGACCCGAACAAGCGGGAGACTCCGTGGCTTCCTGTTCCGTGGCGGGTGTCGTTTCTTCTGCCAAATCCATCTCCTTAAATTTGATTCACTCAGCGGCCATTGAGTCGCATTGGCACTTAAAGCCGGTGATCCCGAAACATGGTCTTCATAGCGGCGCGTCCGTGTCGCAGTCTCGCCGCCAAGCTGCCGGTAAATTCGAAACGCAAGAAGGCATCTGCGGCCTTCTCCAACTCCGCTCCATAACGATACCACCACGGCTTTTCCATCTTTGGCAAGCGGTCCACGTCCACGTATTTCACGTTGACCATCTCGAACAATCCGAGTTTTCCGTGCGTTCTGCCCCATCCGCTCAGTCCGCAACCGCCATGCGGAGCCTCGGCAATCGCGAATCCGCTGATCGCATCGTTCACCATCACAGTGCCGGCGTGCAATCGCTTGGCAATCAACTCGCCCTTGGCCGTGTCATTCGTCCACACGCTCGCCGACAAACAGAATTCCGAATCGTTGGCTCTGGCGAGCGCCTCTTCGCCATCGCTCACCACTTGGATGGCCAAAATCGGACCAAAGGTTTCGTCTTGAAATAATTTCATCGACGAATCCACCCCCGATACTACCGTCGGTTCAAAGAAGTTCGTTCCCAAATCCGCTCGCGGACGTCCGCCGCACAACACAATCGCCCCTTTTTGCACCGCATCCGCAATCAAGTCGCTCATGCGCTGCACGTGTTGCGGCCGAATCAGCGGCCCAATTTCGGACTCCGGATCGCTCCCGGGTCCCACGCGAAGTTGCTGCGTTTTCTCCACGCACTTCCTGGTGAACTCCTCGGCCACCGCTTGTTCCACAAAAAGACGCTCGATCGACAAACAAACTTGGCCGCAATTCGTGAAGCTGCCCCAAACGGCTGCGCTCGACGCCACATCCAGATTGGCGTCAGCCAGCACCAACATCGCATCTTTGCCGCCCAACTCCAATACAGTCGGGATCAGCAAGGGCGCGCACGCCTCCGCAACATGGCGTCCAGTGAACACGCTGCCGGTGAAGAAAACTTTGTCTGGGCGCGCCTCAATGAGCGCTTGCCCAACTTCTCCGCCGCCTTGCAACATGGTCACGAGGTTGGCAGGAAATCCCGCATCGCGAAATAATTTCTCAATTAAAGCGCCGCACTCCGGCGTGAAATCGCTGGTCTTGCAAACAGCTGCATTGCCCGCCATAACCGCCGGAATGATCTGGCTCAGCGGAATCGCCAGCGGATAATTCCAAGAACTGATGATTCCCAGCACTCCCTTCGGCTCATAAAAAAGAGTGCCACGTTTTGCCTTCGCTGCTGTGTTGTGGTGAGGCACCTTTTCCGGCCGCAACAATTGCGGGCCGTGCTTCGCGAAATAGTCTGCGGTATCCAGCGACACGAAAATATCCGCAAACAACGCTTCCACGCGCGGCTTCCCCGATTCCCGCACGACGACCTCGGCAAGAGCTTCCCGCGATTCCAGGATTTTCGTTTTCAATGCAATGAGGCGTTCGGAGCGTTCCGCGAGAGAAGTCTGTGCCCAGATTTTCTGCGCCGCTCGACCCTTCGCGAGCAATTGGGGGACAGCGATCGGTGAGGTCCGTTCGAACGTCGCGCAGACCCTTCCGGTTGCCGGGTCAATGGACGGCATTGTTTCTACGCTTACGGAAGTGGCAGCCATATCACCGATTCTAGCTGAAATCGTCGCCGTTCATTAGCGGCGCGAGTCCGTCACTGGCCTGCATGATCCCTGTTGCCAATCGTGCGTTGGCCCTCTAAGCACGCCCCCTCTGCCAGCCCGCACCCAAAAACTCCGGGGTGTTAGCATTGATTGTGCTCGCAGCCCGCGTCTTGCCAGTAGTCGAGTCGACATGGCACGCGGTGTCGAACGCTTCCTGCCCAAATCCATGAGCACTACAATCGACGCCCCGCCGCAACTGGATCGCTCACCAAGCAGCATGAGTAAGGAGCCGGCGAATTCCCTTGATTCCGTCACAAGCAGCATCCGCGGCCAAATTCCATTTGCGCTGACAATCTTCCTCGGCGCATTCCTGCTTTTCCAGGTTCAGCTCATCATGGGAAAGCAAATCCTGCCTGTCTTCGGCGGCGCGCCTGCCGTATGGACCGCATGCCTTCTTTTCTTTCAGTTGGCGCTTTTGGCTGGTTACTGCTATTCGCACGCGATTGCTGGTCGCCTGAACCTTCGCCGCCAGTCTTTCGCGCAACTCGGATTTCTCGCACTTATCGCAATCCTGTTTGCGACGCTCAGCCGCAATTGGCCAACACCGGTCCCACCCGGTTCCGACTGGGCTGCTACAACGGCTCTGGATCCTACCCTTGCCATCATCAAATTCCTGGCCGCAGGCATCGGCCTCCCCTTTCTTCTCCTGTCCACAACTAGCCCGCTACTGCAACATTGGTTCTCGCGGGTCGCTCCGGGACGATCGCCTTACCGGCTCTACGCGCTTTCCAACGCCGGTTCGCTTCTAGGCCTTCTCTCGTACCCGTTCATCGTCGAACCTAACCTACGCATGGTTTCTCAAGCTTGGATCTGGGTAGCAGGGTTTGCCGTTTATGCGCTGGGATACGCTATGTGCTCGCGCATTGCCATGCGCACGGAAGACGTCACTTCACCTAACCGAACTGAAAGCGCCGTCTCGATAAAGTTAGTTTCGAACTTGGGCTGGGCTCGCTCTTTTCGTTGGATTGCACTTGCCGCCGCGGCATCCACTCTTCTCTTAGCCAGCACAAATCTGATCTGTCAGGAAGTCGCCGTCATCCCTTTCCTCTGGGTTCTGCCGCTGAGCCTCTACTTGCTCTCGTTCATCTTCGGTTTCGAGAGCGATCGCTGGTACCGTCCCGGAATTTTTCAGCCGCTCTTTGTTATCTCGGTTGGCGTCGTAATCCTCGTCTCACTTCCCAACTCAAATTATTCCTATCTGATCCAACTCGCCGCCTACTCGGCTGTCCTCTTCACCGGATGCATGGTGTGCCACGGCGAGGCAGCACGCAGCCGTCCCGCCACTAATTCCCTCACGGCGTTTTATCTCTGTATCGCGATGGGTGGCGCGTTCGGCGGAATCTTCGTCACTCTCATCGCACCACGCATTTTCCCTGGCTATTGGGAATTCCCCATCGCGGTGCTGGCGTGCATGGCGCTGATCTTTGATCTAGCCATGCGCGATTCCTCGTCCTGGTGGCATGCCGGCAGACCTTCACTCGCGTTGGCTATTCTGGCTGGAGTTGTTGCCCTTGTCCCCGCGACGTTAGCTCCTGTTTTTCCTGCCGCCGCGCGGATTCCGAACGCAGCAGTTCTCGCACTCACGACAGCCTTACTCGTAGCCGCCGCATATCGATTCCTCACCGAGCGCAGGAAAAATCCAACGACGCCCAATCCAGCCTGGACCCGAACCGCAGCGCGCATAGCACTTGCCTTGCTAACCGCGGGCTTCACCATTTCGCAAAAAGCCGAGTTCTACAACGTGATCGCGCGTTCCCGTAACTTTTATGGCGTCTTGTCGGTGATCGAAAATCGCCAGGAACATTACATCGCCTTGCGCCACGGCAAAACCACGCACGGCTTTCAGTATCAGGACCGCCAGCGCGCGCTTCTTCCGACCGGATATTACGGGCCGGGCAGCGGCGCGAATGCCGTCATTGCCGACGCCACATCGCGCCCGCTGCGTGTCGGCCTTGTGGGTATGGGCGTTGGCACGTTAGCCGCACTGGCTCAGCCCGGCGACGTTTTCAGCTTCTACGAAATTAATCCTGACGTATACAAGTGGTCTTCCGGCGAGCAACCGTATTTCAGTTACCTGAAGAATTCCCGAGGCAAAGTCGAAGTAGTCATTGGTGATGGTAGGCTGGCACTCAAAGATGAAGCGGACCGAGGTGAGCGGCAAAATTTTGATTTATTGGTGCTCGACGCGTTCTCCAGCGACGCCATTCCTATGCATCTGCTGACCCGCCAAGCTTTCGAAATCTACCTGCTGCATCTGAAGGGCCCAACTTCCATCATCGCGATTCACGTCAGCAACAACACGCTCGATCTGCGCCCGGTGTTAGCTGGCATCGCCAAGGAATTCGGCTTTCACGCCTTGCACGTGACGCCATTTCTACCGAACGGCCCACTCTCGCAATCCGAATGGATTCTTCTTTCGAAAGATCCTGCAGCACTGAACTTGCCGGATCTGAAAAACGATTCCGAGCCGCTTTCCGCCAGCACGGTCCCACTTCTCTGGACCGACGATTACTGCAATCTGCTTCGCGTTCTGCGCCCCCGCCACTAGCCTTCCCGCACGCTAACCGCCGCACTCAATCGGCCAATCAAGTAATCCGCCACCCCTCTTCATGCTCCACGGACATCATGCACAACCCTTGCGGCGGCACGGTCGGCCCAGATTTAGAACGATCCTTCAACTCGTACAACCGGTCGATATCCTCCGGAACCAGCTTCCCTCTTCCCACATCCAGCAGCGTCCCCACCATTTTCCGAACCATGTATCGCAGAAACGACTGCCCATGCACGGTGAACCACAATTCTTCCCCGTCCTCCGTCCTCTTCAATTCCGTCGCATAGATTTCGCGCTGCATGTTTCGTTCTCTGTCGTCATCTTCGGAACCCGTTGACGCCGCAAACGAAGAAAAATCATGTACACCCACAAATCGCGCCGCCGCCGCTCGCATCGCGTCTTCGTTCAAAGGAAACGGATAGTGCAGCACATAGCGCCACACAAACGGCGGCACCACTTTCCCTCGATACAATCGGTATCGATACACTTTGCCTTTTGCCGACCACCTCGCGTTGAAATCTGGTCCCGTTTCTTCGGAGCCCACGATGCGAATCGTATGCGGCAGCAAAGCGTTGAGCGCTCGCTGGAATTCCGCAGCCGAAAGCGCCGATTGCGTCCGAAAGCTGGCCACCTGCCCTAGCGCGTGCACACCCGCATCCGTTCTTCCCGAGCCTAACAGTTGTATATTTTCTTGAGTTAAGCGCCGCAACACGGAAACGATTTCGCCTTGCACAGTGGCCTTATCGCGCCCTTGCATCTGCCAGCCATGAAAGTCGGTTCCATCGTAGGCTATCGTGAGCTTGAAATGACGCATGCGGGAAGGATCATCTTACTTACGATGCGGTGCGAACGTAACGGCTGCCGGGCTTCACCGCCAGGCTTCCTT
>DASXLU010000348.1:0-3626 GCA_036496065.1 Candidatus Acidiferrum sp. | reverse complement strand
ACGGTCAACGCGTATAAGCCGCCATCCGTAGGCGTTTTGGAAATGGAGGAATTCCCGGCAAGTACCTGCACCAGCACGGAATGCATGAGCACCGACATCGGGTAGTTCCACGAAGCAATGTTGGAAATCAGCCCGAGCGGCGCGCGCTTGCCGAGCATGCTTTCGATGTTGTCGACGTACCATTCCACGCCGCTGATGCAGCGGTCGATATCGGTGAGCGCCTGCGCGTAGGGCTTGCCGATCTCCCACATCAGCAGCAGCGCGATCAGTTCTTTTTTCTGCTTGAGTCCCGCGAGGCAATCGGTAACGCGGCGGCGGCGTTCATCGAGGTCGGCTTTGGCCCAGTGCGCGGCTTCAGACTTGGCGTACTTCACCGCGGAGCGCGCGGCTTCCAGATCGATCATCGGAATGCGGCCCAGGCTGCGTCCGTCGATGGGCGATTCGTAGTGGCGGCCGAAGCCAGGCTCTTTCCACTCGCCTTCCATGAGATTCAGGACGCGTCCCTCGGAATCGAACGCTTCCGGCGTTTCTGCTTTTAACTTTGCAGACAAAGATACCCATTCGGCTGCAGGCGCAATCAATGGCATGCTCGGCCTCTCTTCTCTGAACCAGCGGGGATTATAGCCGCCGTCTTGGAAAAGTCGGCCTCTAGTTTTGCTTATCGCGAGGCAAAGAAAAATCGCGGTGAGGTTGCGGAAGGCGCTAGCATATACCTCACTAGCCCTCGCCAGGTAACCGCCGAAGCCGCGCTCGGCGCGCGAATCTTAAAAGAGAATCTACGGTCGATACGGAGGTGAGGCCGTGACGCAGAAACCATTGTCCAACGACGCGCTGCGCGAAGAGTTTAACCGCTGGGCCGAGGCAGGACGCGGCGCCGGCATGGAGCAGGACCACCTGCCCATCGCACTCCCGGTGCTGGCGAAGATGCGCTTCGCGCCGACCGACACGGTGCTGGACGTCGGCTGCGGTTCCGGGTGGCTTTCGTGGCGCGTGGCGAAACTTGTTCCCGAAGGCCGCGTGGTGGGCATGGACATTTCCGACGAAATGATCCGCATCGCGCGCCGCAGCAGCGCCGACCAACACAATTTGCTTTTCGTTGTGGGCGAAATCGGCGAGATTCCCTGGGACGCGAACATCTTTACGCGGGCGATCTCTGTGGAATCGGCGTACTACTGGCCGGACCCGGCCGCGGGCCTGCGGGAGATTTTCCGTGTGCTGCGCAGCGGGGGTTCGGCGTGGATCCTGATCAACTACTATCGCGACAATCCGCATTCCCACCAATGGGGACCCCTGCTGGCAGTGCCCACGCGTCTGCTGGCAGCCCGGGAATGGGTCGACCTCTTTCGCGCTGCAGGCTTCACTGCGGTTGTACAGGAACGCGTCGTGGACCCATCCCCTTCCCCGGAGGTGTATACCGGGCGCTGGTTTGCCGACGCTGCGCAATTGCGCGCATTCAAGGCAGAGGGGGCGCTGCTGGTTCACGGCGCCAAGGAATAGGTACGCTGCCGAACGTCGCGCTCTGAGGGTATCTCTTTCGCCGCCTCAACCCCGCTCGCGTGTTTACACATGGCTACCTATTGCTAAATTAATAAGAACGTCCCAGGTTTCCCTCCAAGGACAAATAAGACGGACCCGCGGCAGGTGAAGGCGGCGATCAACGATGAATTTACTGGCTCCCAGATACTCGGTGCTTGTGGTCGACGACTCGCCGGTCTACCGGAAGCTCGTCGAACAAGTATTGAGCAAGGAACCGTATCAACTGCTTTTCGCGCAGAATGGCGAAGAGGCGCTGAAGCTTTTCCACGAGCACGGGCCAAGCATCGTTTTGACCGACTGGATGATGCCGGATCTTTCTGGGCCGGAATTGTGCCAGCGGATTCGCGCCGACGTCACCCGCCCCTATACCTATCTGATTCTGATGACCAGCAGCACGGAGAAGGGCAACGTGGTGAAGGGCCTGGCGGCAGGCGCCGATGACTATCTGACCAAGCCTTTCGATCCGGGCGAAATGCTGGCGCGTATGGGCGTCGGCCAGCGCATCATCGAATTGAATCGCGAGCTTTCCGAGAAAACCCGCCGTCTTGAGGAGGCCGCGCGCACTGATCCTCTGACGGAATTGCCCAACCGGCGAGCCATCGAAGAATGGGCATTTAAACAATTGCGTGGAGCCTCGCGGCATGGATTCCCGCTGTGGGTGGTGGTGGGCGATATCGACAATTTCAAGCGCATCAACGACACCTTTGGCCATGATGCCGGCGACATCGTGCTGAAGACCTTCGCGCATGTGCTGAAGAAAAATACGCGCATCTCGGATATTTGCGGGCGATTGGGTGGCGATGAATTTCTGCTGGTGATTACGCACGTGGATGCGGCGAACGTGGAGAAAGCAGTCGATCGTTTTCGCGAACAATTTGCCGAGCTATCGTTTCCATTACAAGGGCAAAGCGTGAAAGTAACCGCGAGCTTCGGCGTCGCCGGCTGCTTGGGGAGAGAAGATACGCAGGATTTCACCGCGCTGGTGCGCAAGGCCGATCAGATGTTGTATGAAGCCAAGCGCAACGGCCGCAATCAGGTGAAAGCGCTCTTGCCTGTTACGGATTAGACGATTGGTGTTCTGCCAGTCGCTTTCCCCACTTTATTTTTGCGATTGGCGCGCGTCGCGCTTGAATTGCGCCATCACCAGGCGGATTTCGTCGAAGGTGAAATCGTCGGGCAGCGCGTCCTTAATGGGCTTCATCCATTCCGTGCCGACGCGTGCGCAGGTGGCGCGAATCTGTTCAGCTTTCGCAGGCGGCATCCACTGTGGCTGAAACTCGATTTCGCCTTTTTCCAGCAAATCGGCCACATGCACGATTACGGTGGAAACTTTCCGTCCGCGCAACTGCGCAATTTCCTCGAACGAATGTCCCTTCTTCAGCAAATCCAGCGTTTCTTCTGACGGGCTGGCCGGGCGCGCGTGCCATTCCTTGCTGGCGCGTTCTCCCTTTGCGAAGCGCTGCAACGCGGCAAGAATTTCTTCGCCGTACACTTCGCATTTCTTTTCGCCCATGCCAGAGATGCGGCGCAGATCGGCGATGCTTCGCGGCTGCACGCGGCACAATTCATCCAGGGTCGCATCGTGCATCACGATGAATGCGGCAATCATTTTCTGCCGGGCCACGTTGCGCCGCCATTCGCGCAGGAATTCGCGCAATTCTTCATCGACCGGAATCGCGGGAGCGGTTTCGTAGATTTCCTGTTCGATCGCGCGGATGGGATTGCGTCGCTGTGTGCTATGCCGTGCGGCTGAAGAACCACTCGTATGCGCGCTCGCCGACGCGCCTTTTCTTTCCTTGCGCCGGCCTGACTGGAACCACGCAGGCGCGACCGCACACGCATCGCAAATCCCGCAGCCCTTCCCTTTCCAGATTTCGCCGAAATGTTCGCTGATCTGTTTCTGGCGGCACTCGCTGGATTTCACGAAGCTTTGCATCTGGTTGTAGCGGTCCCAGGCGCGATCTTTTTCGCGGCTGCTGCCAATCTGGTTGATGAAAAACGCGCGCAGGCCGTTGTCGCGTTTCTGCCACAAAAGGCAGCAATCCGCGGGCAAGCCATCGCGTCCGGCGCGGCCCGTCTCCTGATAAAGC
>DASXLU010000347.1:0-8594 GCA_036496065.1 Candidatus Acidiferrum sp. | reverse complement strand
ATCACGCCGCACACCAAGTTCAAGGCGGAAGCGTACGTGTTGACCAAGGAAGAAGGCGGCCGTCATACGCCGTTCTTCTCGGGCTACCGTCCGCAGTTTTACTTCCGCACCACGGACGTAACCGGCGACATGAAGCTGCCGACGGGCGTGGAAATGGTCATGCCAGGCGACAACGTGAGCTGCGAAGTTACGCTGATCACCCCGGTAGCTCTCGAGAAGGGCTTGCGCTTCGCCATTCGCGAAGGCGGCCACACTGTAGGCGCCGGCGCCGTTACGGAGATCATCGAGTAACGCCATGAGACAAGGAGATAAAATTCGCATTCGTCTCAAGGCTTACGACCACCGAATTCTGGACCAATCCACGCGGGAAATCGTGGAAACCGCAAAGCGGACCGGCGCCGATGTTGCCGGACCGATTCCTCTGCCGACAACGATTAATCGCTGGACGGTTTTGCGCTCGCCGCACGTGGACAAGAAGTCGCGCGAACAATTTGAAATGCGCACCCACAAGCGCCTGATCGACATCCTGGAGCCGACACCGGATACGGTGGACGCGCTCATGAAGTTGGACCTGCCGCCGGGCGTTGACGTCGAAATCAAGGCGTTCGGGCACGCAGGGAAATAAGAACGGAATTCACCGGAAGGACGCAGCCAATACCTGAAGGCATGCTGCGAGAGAGAGAAGAGACAAGAACATGGCGGTCGAAGGAATTATCGGAATTAAGCTGGGTATGACGCAGATCTTTGCCGAAGACGGCAACCTGGTCGGTTGCACTGTGCTGGAAGCAGGTCCTTGCGTTGTCGTTCAGCGGCGCACGAAAGAGAAGGACGGCTACGAGGCCGCGCAGTTGGGGCTCGTGGAATTCGTCAAACCGCAGCGTGTGAACAAGGCGCTCACTGGGCACTTCAAGAAGTCCAATGTGGCTCCGATGAAGGTGATGCGCGAAGTGCGGATTCACGAGTCGAAGGACGAGACGAAAGTTGGCGATCGCGTTCTCGTCGACGGATTCAAAGCTGGCGAACTGGTAGACATTACCGGCGTCAGCAAAGGTAAGGGATTCGCGGGCGGTGTGAAGCGCTGGCACTATGCCGGCGGCGATGCCACGCACGGTTCCATGTTCCATCGCGCACCGGGCGGTATTGGTGGCAGTTCGTTTCCGTCGCGCGTCTGGAAGAATCAGCATTTCCCGGGACACATGGGCGACGAGCGAGTGACTGCCAAGAATTTGAAAGTAATCAAGGTAGACACCGACGAAAACCTGCTGCTGGTGCGGGGATCGGTGCCGGGTCCGAGTGGGCAATATATTTTCATCCACAAGGCCAAGAAAGCAGCAAAGAAGGCCAAGTAACGGTTTTGCAGGGGCCGCCATTTTAAGGCGGGCTGTTGTGAGTCGCAAGAGAACTAAGGCTTAAGAGAAGGAAACGAAATTATGCCGGTCGTAGATGTAGTCAATCTGGATGGCAAGACAGTTGGTCAGGTAGATCTGGCCGACGCGGTCTTTGGTGTCGAAGTAAACGAACACCTGCTGCACGAAGCTTCCCGCTGGTATCTTCGCGGACTGCGCAGCGGTACCGCCAAGACGAAAGACAAGAGCGAAGTGAGCGGCGCTGGCCGGAAGCTCTGGCGGCAAAAGGGTACGGGTCGCGCGCGTGTTGGCTCGATTCGCTCGCCTCTCTGGCGCCATGGCGGAACGGTTCACGGCCCTCGTCCTCGCAGCTATGCGTATGCTTTGCCGAAGAAGATGCTGGTAGGCGCGTTGCGCTCGGCGCTTTCCGCGAAATTGGCGGACGAGAAGTTGACGATTATCGACGGCTGGACGCTCGACACGCACAAGACCAAAGCGTTGCGTTTGGCGCTGAACAAGTTGAATGCGGAGAAGACCGCGTTGTTGGTAGCCAGCGGCGACACGCACAACCTGGAATTGGCCAGCCGCAATCTCGAAGGCGTGAAGCTAACCGCGACGAACGGACTGCAGCCTTACGATGTGTTGCGTCACGATCGCGTGGTGGTTTCCAAGGATGCAGTTGCTCGCTTGGTTCGCGCACTCGATCCGAATGCCGAACCCATCGAAGCGCCGCACGTGGAGACAATCGCGCCGGCTCCTCCGGTGAAGAAAGCGGCGGCACCCAAGAAGGAAGCTGCGCCGAAAGCAGCAGCCAAGAAACCGGCCGCAGCGAAAAAGCCGGCCAAGAAAAAGGGTAAGGAATAAGTTATGGCAGCCCCTCACTATCAGATTATTCGGCGTCCGATCATCACCGAAAAGGGACTCGGCGTGAAAGAGACGCAGCACACCGTGGTGTTTGAAGTTGCCGCGGGTGCCACCAAGACCGAAATTAAAGAAGCCGTGCAGCAGATTTTCAACGTTAAGGTGGACGATGTTCGCACCGCCAATTTCGTTGGAAAGATGCGCCGCCGCGGCCAGAGCGTTGGATACCGCCGCGACTGGAAAAAGGCTTACGTGAAGTTGGCCGACGGCGAAAAAATGATCGAGTACGCGGAGAATCTGTAAGAGTTGAATAGGGAATTGCCGCCAAGTTGGCGGAGAGATTTAGAAGGTAGAGGCAGAGATGGGACTCAAGAGCTTTAATCCATATACGGCGTCAAGACGGTTCATGACCGTTCTCGACAAGAGCCACATCACCAAAGATACGCCCGAGAAGAATTTGCTCGAGCCGAAAAAGCGCTCGGGTGGCCGTAACAATCAGGGCGAAATCGTCATCTGGCACCGCGGTGGCGGCCACAAGAAGCAGTATCGCGTGGTCGATTTCCGTCGCGATAAAGAAGGCGTGCCGGCGGTCGTGGCATCCATCGAATACGACCCGAACCGTAGCGCTAACATCGCTCTGTTGCATTACGCCGATGGCGAAAAGCGCTATATCCTGCACCCGGTGGGTCTGGAAGTCGGCGCAACGGTTTCGACCGGCGAGAGCGCAGACATTCTTCCCGGCAATGCCTTGAAGATTCGCCACATTCCTCCCGGCACCATGGTGCACAACCTGGAATTGTATCCGGGCCGCGGCGGACAAGCGGTTCGCACTGCAGGCGCCTCAGCGCAGTTGCTCAGCAAAGAGGGCGATCTGGCGTTGATCAAGATGCCTTCCGGCGAAGTTCGCAAATTTTCCGTGGATTGCAAGGCCACGGTGGGACAGGTCGGCAATCTCGACCACGAAAACGAAACGTACGGCAAGGCCGGACGCACGCGTTGGAAGGGTATCAAGCCGACGGTTCGCGGAGTTGCTATGAACCCGGTGGATCACCCGCACGGTGGTGGTGAAGGCCGCGTCAAGGGCAATCACCCACAAACTCCGTGGGCTTTCCCGACGCTTGGCAAGAAGACGCGCCGCAACAAGCGCACCAATCGCATGATTGTGGAGCGCCGCAAGTAAGAGTTTCCGCCCTCGGTTCCTGCGATTCGCAAGAACTCGAAGGCAGATTGGGAACAGGGTAGGGTCCTGCGCCCGCAGCAGCGAGTGAAATCGAAGTGGACGGGGCGTAATCCTGAACGAGAGCGCCCAATAGAACGAGCAACGAACGCAGATCCCGGTTGGCGATAAAGCCGGCGGGGGAGAGCGAAACATGCGAGCAACGCGAACAACACGTGGATCGGGACGCCGAGCGCGGCCCGTAAAACGAACAGCGGTAAAACGGGTGGCAGCGAAAGTAGCCCCCAAACCAGCGGCCAAGGCAGTGAAAGTGGTGGCCGTACCGCTCGAGCCGGTGCTGTACAAGCTGTGCAAGCCGGGCTGGGCGGTGATCGTAGAGCGGATTCCGAACGCGCTGGGCACGCGATTTGTCTGCCCATTTTGTCCAAGGTCGCACCGTGTGCCTGGTCCGGTGCGTGGTTTCAAAAAGATGCGGCATGCCCCGTGGGGCCGGTTGCGCCGCGTGGAGGAATAAGGAAGCGATGGCACGTTCAACCAAAAAGGGGCCGTTTGTCGATGGCCACTTGCGCGACAAAGTGGAAGCACTCAACACGCGCAATGAAAAGAAAGTTGTTAAGACGTGGTCGCGGCGCTCCACGATCGTTCCCGACATGATCGGGCACACGATTGCCGTGCACAACGGTAAGAAATTTATTCCCGTGTACGTGACCGAGCAGATGATCGGCCACAAACTCGGAGAGTTTGCACCTACGCGGACCTTCAAAGGCCACGCTGTGAAAGCGGCGCTCGAGAAGGCGGCCGGTGCGGCTCCTGCAGGAGGCGGCGCAGCACCAGCAGCGGCAGCGCCGAAGGCATAAGACATGGCTGATATACAGACACCAACAGGCTTGATTGAAGCACACGCGCTCGCAAGGCACGTGCGCATGTCGCCGCAAAAAGCGCGGCTGGTAATTGATTTGATCCGTGGGCAGCAAGCGCAGGCCGCGTTGCAGGCGTTGCGTTACACGCCGAAGCGCGCCGCGAAGCACATCGAAAAAGTGCTGCGCAGCGCCATCGCCAATGCCGAGCGCAAGGCTGAAGATTCTGGCGCGCCGCTCGACGTGGATCAGCTCTTCGTCAGCAAGTGCTTCGTCAACGAAGGTTCGCGTTGGAAGCGTTTGCGTCCCGCGCCGATGGGCCGGGCGTTTCGTTACCAGAAGCGTACGGCGCATATCTGGGTGGGCGTAGCCGAGCATCATGTGGCCGCCGCCGAACGCGTGGCCGCGAATCAGGCGGAAGTAGAAGCGCAGAAGGGCGTGCGCGGAACAGCGCGTCGCGTTCGCAAGGCGCTCACCGGCAAACAGGCTCCAGGAAAGAAGGGGAAGAAGTAATGGGACAGAAAACACACCCGTACGGATTTCGCCTCGGCTACAACAAGCCCTGGAAGTCGCGTTGGTATGCCGATCGCGATTACGCTGATCTGCTCCACGAAGACGTGAAGCTGCGCAAGGAACTGAAAGAGCGCCTGAAGAGCGCTGGCGTCAGTTCCATCGATATCGAGCGTGCCGCCAACAAGTTGGTTGTGCGCATCGCCACCGCCCGTCCCGGCATCATCATCGGCCGCAAGGGCGCGGAAATCGACAAGCTGAAGCAGGAAGTCTCCAAGCGCACCAAGCGTGAAGTGCACATCGACATTCAGGAAGTGCACCGCCCAGAGTTGGACGCCACGTTGGTCGCGGAATCGATCGCGTTGCAACTCGAAAAGCGCGTGGCATTCCGCCGCGCGATGCGCAAAGCGGTGGACTCGGCGCTGCGTTTTGGTTGCAAAGGCATCAAGGTGCGCGTTGCCGGCCGTTTGAACGGCGCGGAAATCGCCCGCAAAGAGTGGTACCTGCAAGGCCGTTTGCCTCTGCAGACTCTCCGCGCGGACATCGACTTCGGCACCGCCGAAGCGCACACCACCTACGGCGTTATTGGTGTGAAGTGCTGGATTTATCAGGGTGAAAACGTTCCGAAGCGCGTGCGTCGGGAAGAAAAGCCCGCAGTCGCCGCAACAGTTTAGCGGCGCTGGCAAAGCTGTAAACCGAAATTAGGGAAGCGAGAATATACCGATGTTGATGCCCAAGAAAGTTAAGTACAGAAAGCAGCAGCGCGGCCGCCGTAAAGGCAAGGCCTGGCGCGGTGGCAGCCTGGCGTTTGGCGAGTTTGGTTTGAAGGCCATGGAAAATGCCTGGATCACCGACCGCCAGATTGAAGCCTCGCGCGTAGCCATCACCCGCTTCATCAAGCGTGGCGGCAAGCTCTGGATCCGCATTTTTCCAGACAAGCCGTACACCAAGAAGCCGGCTGAAACTCGTATGGGTAAGGGCAAAGGCGCACCGGAAAAGTGGGTGGCCGTAGTGAAGCCGGGCCGGATTATGTTTGAGATGGCGGGCATTGACGAAGCCACCGCGCGCGAAGCGTTGGGACTGGCGTCGCACAAGCTGCCCATCCCCACAAAGTTTGTTTCGCGGACGGGAGGACTGTAAACATGCCGCGGCGTATTGAAAAGATTCGCGAAGAAGGCGCAACGGAATTGCAGGCGCGCGAGAAAGATCTCACTGAACAGATCTTCCGCCTGCGTTTTCAGATGACCACCGGGCAGGCCGAAGCGCTCAAGCGCCTCCGTGAAGCTCGCAAAGATCTCGCACGCGTGAAGACACTTCTCCGCGCGCAGGAATTGACCGCCGCAGCAAAGACGGCGAAGGCAGGTAAGGCGTAATGACTCCAGAAACACAGGCAGTAGCAACGGCACCTTCCCGGGAGCGCGGCGATAAGACCGAACTCATCGGCAAGGTGACTAGCGCCAAGATGGAAAAGACCATTGTCGTCGAGGTGCAGCGGTTGGTGCAGCATCCCAAGTATCGCCGCGTCGTCCGCATTTCGAAGAAATTCTATGCGCATGATGAGAAGCGCGAAGCCAAGCAGGGCGACACCGTTTGTATTTCGTCCTCGCGGCCACTTTCGCGCCTCAAGCGCTGGCGTTTGAAATCTGTGCTGACGCGTAACACGTCAGCCATCAAGCAGAAGTAAGGACAGGGGAGCAGATCATGATTCAGATGCGAACCTGGCTGACGGTAGCCGACAATTCCGGAGCACGCAAGTTGATGTGCATTCTCCCCATCGGTGGCGATGCGGGATTGAAAGCGGGACTCGGCGACATCGTGACCGCTTCGGTAAAAGAAGCGACACCGGAAAGCCAGATCAAAGAAGGCAAGGTTGTGAAGTGCGTGATTGTACGGATGAGGAAAGAACATCGCCGTAAAGATGGCACCTACATCCGTTTTGATGACAATGCCGCGGTGTTGATTAACGACACGGGCGAACCCGTCGGGACCCGCGTTTTTGGCCCGGTGGCAAGAGAGCTCCGCGAAAAGAAGTTCACCAAGATCGTTTCGCTGGCTCCGGAGGTTTGGTAGGTCATGGGACGTACACAGGAAACAACCAAGCGTTTTCGCATCGGCTTGCGCAAGGGCGATAACGTGCGCGTGATGAGCGGGCGCGATGCCGGCAAGAGCGGCCGCGTTCTCTCCATCAATCCGCGCAAGAACACGGTCATCGTCGAGCACGCCAACATCATCAAGCGCCACACGCGGCCCAACCCGTCGAAGAATATCAAGGGCGGCATCGTGGAACGCGAAGCTCCCATCAACGTTTCCAACGTGATGGTGGTCTGCAGCAGTTGCGGCAAGCACGCCCGCATCGGCCACAACGTTTTGGCTGACGGCACCAAGGTGCGCGCGTGCAAGCGCTGCGGCACCACGCTGGACAAGTAAGATTTTGGAAGGAATAGGGACAGGACTGGCATGAAGACTCGAATGCACGAAAAGTACAGCAAGGAGACGGTGCCGGCGCTGATGAAGCGTTTTGGCTGGAAGAACGTCATGGCCGTGCCGAAGCTCCAGAAAATTACCCTCAACATTGGTCTCGGCGAAGCCAGCCAGAATGCCAAGTTGTTGGATACCGCGGCAGTGGAACTCGGCCAGATCACCGGCCAGAAGCCAGTGATTACCCGCGCCAAGAAATCCATCGCGAATTTCAAGATTCGCAAAGGCATGCCCATCGGTTGCGCGGTCACGTTGCGCGGGGAAAAGATGTACGAATTCCTCGACCGCCTCTGCAACGTGGTGCTGCCTCGCGTCCGCGATTTCCGCGGATTGCCTTCCAACGCTTTCGATGGCCGCGGCAATTACACGCTGGGCTTGAAGGATCAGTTGGTTTTTCCGGAAATCGATTACACCCGCGTGGACAAGATCAAGGGCATGAACATCACCCTGACCACGTCGGCGCACAACGACGAAGAAGGCCGCGAATTGCTCAAGGGACTTGGTTTCCCCTTGCGCGAAAAAGGAGTAGCACAATAAATGGCACGCACCGCGAAAATCGCCAAAACCCTGAAGAAGCCTAAGTTTAAGGTGAGAGTGCGCAATCGTTGCCGCGTGTGTGGCCGTGCGCGTGGATATATCCGTAAGTTTCAGATGTGCCGTATTTGTTTCCGCGGCATGGCGCTCAAGGGCGAAATCCCGGGCGTTGTGAAATCGAGCTGGTAGGAGCGAAAGAAGAGATTATGCAGACGGATCCAATTGCCGATTTTTTGACACGCATCCGCAACGCCGCGGCTGCGAAACATCAGCGTGTGGACGTTCCCGTGTCCAAGTTGAAGACCGAGATCGCCCGCATCCTGAAAGAAGAGGGCTACATCTCGACCTACAAAATGGTCGATGAGAACAAGACGCGCAAGACCCTCCGCGTTTTTCTGAAGTACACGCCGGATCGTCGCAGCGTCATCACCGGCATGAAGCGCATTTCGCGTCCCGGCCAGCGCAATTACCTGGGCGCGCGGGAAATCCGCCCTGTGGTTGGCGGACTCGGCATCAGCATTCTTACTACGCCCAAGGGTTTGATGACTGGTCGCACGGCTCGCAAGTCGAACCTTGGTGGCGAAATTCTGTGCGAGGTTTGGTAACGATTTTGTAGGGCCGCCTTCTGAGGCGGGCCGCTGATGAAGCGAAGAGTTGATGTCGAAAGAGATTAACGGAAGGACGTAGACAGATGTCACGTATTGGTCGCAAACCGATTCCAGTGCCCGCGGGCGTCAAGATCAACACCACCGGCGGCAAAGTGGAAGTGCAAGGCCCCAAGGGCAAACTGCTTGTTCTGGTGCCGCAACAGATCAAGCTGGAACAGAAAGA